>JBFLXS010000035.1 GCA_040755795.1 bacterium
GAAGGTAATCTACAAATTTTGCCAATGAGTAAAAATACACTTCCTTTTTTAGAAAACCTCCTTTTTCCGCAAGAGGTTAAAAATAAAAATATTTTGTGTGGGTAAAAAAATGTTTCGCACTCCATGTGAAAAAGAGATTGATATTTTAATTCGTGCTCGTTACCCGGTGATTTATATCGTCAGTTATGAAGAAACAAGGGTAATGAACTGTCTTAAGGAAATGGCAGAGCAGAGGAAAAAAGAGTTTTTTATCTGGTCATGCACCCAGGGAATTCATAAATTAGAAACCCCGGTAAAAGTCGATGAAGCCACCCGCGACCCCATCAATGCCTTAAATTATATCGAGCGTCAAACCTTTCCCGCCGTATTTATCCTCTTAGATTTTCACCACTATTTAAATGACCACACGATTGTCCGCAAAATCAGAGACATGGTAGAAAATATGAAACATACCTACGAGAGTTTGATTATCCTTTCTCCAATTTTAAATCTTCCAGTAGAATTAGAAAAGGATATAGCCGTAGTTGATTTCGATTTACCAGATGAGAGGGATTTAAATAAATTACTGAATGAAATTATTGAGGTCATTAGCAAGTCTGGAGAGGTTAAGATTAATCTTATCCCTGATGTAAAGGAAAAACTCATTAATGCTGCACTTGGGCTTACTTTAAATGAGGCAGAAAATGCCTTTGCCAGGGTGATTGTCGTTGACCAAACATTAGGGGCTGAAGATATTGAGCGGATTCTTGAAGAGAAAAAACAGGTTATCCGAAAATCAGGTTTGTTAGAATATTATCATTCAACAGAGGTTATGGGAGATATTGGTGGCTTAGAAAATCTTAAAGACTGGCTTGTAAAACGCTCGGTGGCTTTTACCTCCAATGCCAAAGAATTTGGTTTGCCTCAGCCAAAAGGAATTTTATTAATCGGAGTTCAAGGTTGTGGCAAAAGTCTTACGGCTAAGGCAGTTGCCGGGCTCTGGAAATTGCCGCTTCTTCGCTTTGATGTTGGCAGGGTATTCTCCGGTATTGTGGGTTCATCTGAAGATAATATGCGCCGGGCAATCAGAACCGCAGAATCAATTGCTCCGGTAATCCTCTGGATAGATGAAATAGAAAAAGCCCTTTCTGGTGTGCAAAGCTCTTCCTTTTCTGATGCAGGCACTTCTGCCAGAGTATTTAGTACCTTTCTCACCTGGCTACAAGAAAAAACTAAACCGGTATTTGTTATTGCTACGGCTAACAATATCAGCCTTCTTCCACCTGAATTGTTACGAAAAGGACGCTTTGATGAAATATTCTTTGTTGATTTACCAACCTATGAAGAAAGGCAGGATATTTTTGCCATTCATATTAAAAAGAGAAGCCGTAAAGTAGAAATTTTTGATTTTGAACTCCTCGCAAAAGAATCAGAAGGATATAGTGGAGCAGAAATTGAACAGGCGGTAATTTCGGGTCTTTTTGATGCCTTTGTCTTAAAAAGAGACCTCACTACGGAAGATATTTTAAAAAGTATTAAAGAGACAATACCGCTTTCTCAAACGATGCGTGAGGCAATTGAAGACTTAAGAAACTGGGCAAAAACAAGAACACGATTTTCAAGTATTCAAAAACAACCATTAGAATCTAAAGGAAGAAGGATAGAATTGTGAATGATAACACCTCTCGGTTTCAAAAATTAGAACACGGAACAATAACTGGTGTTTTCAAAAAGGCAATTCAAAAGTTAAAACGGTTTGAACGCCTCGAAGTTAATGGGCATAAGATTAAAATAGAAAATGAAGAAATAAGTAACCCTATCCTTTGTCCAAAGTGCCAGAGAAATAATCCCAAAGATAGATTATACTGTTTGTATTGCGGATATGTTTTTGAAAAGATAGCAGAAAAGACTACTGCGGATGACCTTAAACCATACCAGATAAGATGTCCAGGGTGTAATAGAATCTGTGTTTATACCCAGACAAATTGTATTTACTGTGGGTTTAATTTTAGACCAGAACAAAAAGAAAAAAGGCGTAGAGGGGAAAAAAAGCCCTCATCAGAAAATAAGGTTATCACGGTCAATATTGATGGTAAAGTCTATCATTCTACCGATGAAATCATTCCAGCGGATGTAAAACAATTAATGGGTAGGATTAAAAATGAAGGCTATTCACAAGAACTAATTGATAGATGGATTAGGGAAAAAAAAGAGGCGAGATTAGAAAAAAGAAGGTTTTTAGAAAGAAGGGTAATTGAGTTAAGGCAACAAATTGTTTGGCGAACAATCATAGTCATTGGTTTTATTTTGTTTCTCATAATTAGTATCATTTTAAGGCTTGGAAATTATTAATAAAGGCTAACTATTCAGCCACTGATTGACACGGATTAGCATGGATAAAGATAGAGGAGAGGAGTCAGAAGATAGAGGTCAGAGGTGGGTTAACCCCCACCGGTGGGAGTTAAGGGGGTGGAATATGAAATCTGAAATAGAAGAATCCACCCCCTACCCCCGTCAACGGGGGACAACGTCCAATCAATCATTTGAATAGCGACAGAACACCAGTCATCACCCAGAAATAGAAAGTTTTCCACATTATATCCATGTAGATGAAGAATTAAAAGTTTTCAACCTGTGCGGTTAAGTATTCAAGTGGTGTAAGAAAGGGGATAGGGAAATTATGGGGATAAGGAGATGTTGTTTATAAAATCTTTAATTCCTCATTGTATCTGATTAAAGTAGTAAGTGTTCAATTCCTGACTCCTTACTTAAATCTATTCCTGATAGCATCAGGACTTAGATCCACAAACAGATTTTATAGATAACAGCTATGGCTTATGAATAACCAGTTTTTATGAACATATTTCATCATCCCCATATCTCCATTATCCCTTTATCTCCCTTTTTACACATTCTAACCGCACAGGTTGCAATTTTTTATTGACATGAGTTAAAATTTTTGGTAAAATATCCCCATAATGAGTAAACCCCGTTAGATATGTCTATAAGTAGTGGAGTGATGAGGAAGGGGGAGTGAAACAATCAACCCGTTGATATTATATCTACGGGTTTCAATAGCAGGTATTTCTAACGGGGCAAAAGTGAAGGTAACATCCAAATTCGAGCGAAGCGAGAATGTTGCGAAGCAAAAAATACTCAAAAGCAAATCCCTATCAGTTAAAATTTGGAGGTGAGAAATTATGTGGCAATTAGAACAGTTAACTAAACTATCCGAAAAGGAGCCTGAAACTATAGAGAGTGCTTTAGAGGAGATGTTAGAAATTCATAGAGATTTGTTTTATAGAGTTATAGTTGGGGCATATTTAGATAGGCAAATTAACCTCAGCAAAGCCGCAGAGCTTCTTGAGATTCATCCGTTAGAGATTAGAGAACGATTTCAAAAGCAAGGCATCCCTATCAGAATTGGCTTATCAAGTAAAGACGAAGCTGTGGCTGAAGTAAAAGCATTTAGAGCATGGAAGGAGTAGGGATGATTATTATTGATAACACCGTGCTTTCTAACTTTGCGGTGATAGATTCTCTTTATTTGTTGCAAAAGGCATGTCAGCCTGATGAAATTGGGACAACCTCATATGTAATTGATGAATTCAATCGAGGGATTAAAGTAGGAAAGTTACCCATGAGTGATATTAGCGGGCTCTCTCTTTGCCATTTTGAAACATCAGAAGAAGAAAAAGTTTTTAGTCGAATTAGCCTTTATCTGGGTAAAGGGGAAGCTTCTTGCTTGAGTATTGCTATTATAAGAGGTTATAACTTGCTAACCGATGATTTGGATGCAAGAGAATGGGGATTAAGAGAAGGAGTTTCTATATCTGGAAGTGTCGGTGTGCTGGTAGATTTAATCCGTGGTGATTCTCTCTCTTTAAGAAAAGGTAATGAGCTTCTTTCGAAGTTAATTAAAAATGGATATTACTCACCCGTGATTAGACTTGATGAGTTGGTTAAACAGGATTAAAGGTTTCTATCTTGATGATTCAGATATATGAACAGATTTCTAATATCTAAAAAGTTACTATGAGTGTCTCCGACGCCACAAGTGGCGTCATTCCATGATGGGACTCCTTATTATTTTTAGGTTTTGTTATATCATAACATACCTGTCAATCTATTAAAGGATGCCCGTCTGGACATATTATCAAATTCCTATCAGTTCAGTTAAATTTCCGAGATGTTTATTAAGAGCCTATCCGAAAAGTTGGAGGCGCGAACTTGTTCGGGGTATTTTACCTTAACAAGCCTGCCCTGGCGACAGGCCAGGGTTAAGGCGTCCATTGGTTTTTCGGATAGGTTCTGAGTAGGAGAAGGGCGCATGATAGTAAATTTTACTTCATTCCCATCATTAGTTTCTTCCATTCTTACATTGTTTTTGGGGCATTTTTCCTTCTTATTTACAATAGACGAAGGAATGAGAAGGAATATTTCTACTTCAGCATCATCTGTTTTGCCAGTTTCATTCTCTCCTTAGGCAACTGTTTAATCCTTAATACGAATAGCTTTCAAAAGATTCTACTATATCAAAGAGGCCAACATGTAGGAGCTCTTATACTGCTACCCGTTTCGGTTCACTTTGCACTTATCTACACTCACACAAAGAGCCCACGCTGGCGGCTTAGGACATTATACGGGTTGAGTCTTGCTCTACTTTTTGTCTGCTTTACAAATCTATTCATCCAGGACATTCCTAAAGACCTATCTAATTATACTAAAGGTGGGATACCTGGACTTCTTTATCAGATATACGCAATCATCATCCTTCCCATATTCTTCTATGCCCTCTATATCCTGTGGAATAAATATCGAAAGGTGACTGACAGGAGGGAGCAAAGATTAATTCTTCCGATTATAGTAGGAGGTGGACTTTATGTCATCCTGGGACTTGGTGATACGCTTATTACCGCAGAGATACTTAAGTTGCCATTTCTGCCGGCTATAATAGCTGATTTTGGCCCGGTGATTTTTTGCTTAGCCATTTCTTATTGTCTGCTTACAAAGTTTGCTCTAACCTGTAATGATTTAGATAAGATGGTGATAGAGCTTAAAACAGCACAGGAGAGATTGATCCTGTCCGAGAGATTAGCTGCTGTTGGCGAGACGGCGAGTAAGATTGTTCATGAAATAAAGAATCCTCTGGCTGGTATCAGATTACAGGCTGAGCTTTGCCAGAGGGCTCTTCCTTCAGATAACCAACATCCAAAAGAGATCATTAGAACGATTGATTGGTTAACAAAATTTCTATCCCGGCTCCTCAATCTTTCTAAGCCTGCCCAAATCAATTTGATACCTACAGAAGTAGATAAGATTTTGGATAATGCTCTCAAGATCGCTCTACCTGAAGCAGAGGGAAAAAATATAGAGATAGAGAAGTCTATTAGTTCGGAAATTCCCCTAATTCAAGGAGAGCCTGACCAGATAAGAGAAGTCTTTCTAAATATACTCTTAAATGCTATCCAGGCAATGCCCGATGGTGGCACTCTGAAGGTTAAAGCAGATGAAGACCCTCATTCCAAATCTGTCTTGATAGAGATAAATGATACTGGATGTGGAATTGAAGAGAATGATTTGAACAGGATATTTGACCCCTTCTTTACAACTAAAGAAGGTGGTAGTGGGTTAGGGTTAGCAGTCACTCGAAAAATAATAGTTGATCACGAGGGGACAATTGAAGTAAAGAGTATGAAAGGTGAAGGGAGCACTTTTATTGTTCGAATTCCTTATTTAAAGGAACCTTTCCTGGAGGAGGGATAAATGGAGCCAATGAAAATACTGATTGCTGAGGATCAGACCCTGTTTAGAGAAGCGTTATGTAAGCTATTAGAGTTTGAAGAAGATATTGAAGTAGTTGGAGAGGCAAAAAATGGAGTTGAAGCAGTCTCAAAGGTGAAAGATTCCGTGCCAGATATTGTTCTAATGGACATCGATATGCCGAAGTTAGATGGAGTTACAGCTACAAGAATGATTAAAAAAGAAAGTCCGCATACTAAAATTATAATCTTAACCGTGCATAAAGAGGAAGAGCATCTGTTTAGTGCAATTAAGGCAGGGGCAATTGGATATGTAGTAAAAGAGAATGGTTCAAAAAACCTGCTTAGCTCAATAAGAGCTGTATTTAGAGGCGAAACTTTACTTTCCCCATCAATCGCCATCAAATTATTGAAGGAATTTAAGCGGCTAACAGAGGAGGGAGTATCCAAAGATATATTTAATTCACTGACTAAGAGAGAACAGGAAGTCTTAAAACAGCTCAGTGCAGGAAAGAGTAATAAGGAGATTGCAAATGCTTTATATATCAGCGAGGCTACTGTTAAGACTCATATCACTAACATCCTGGAGAAATTACATGTAAATGATAGGACTCAAGCAGCCATATATGCCCTAAAAAGAGGCTTTGACTAAACTTCTACGACTAAGGTATGATAAAAAATCATACTACTGTCTAATTGACAGGAATAGATATTTTCGAGTATAATTAAAGAAGAAATCAAAGGAGGGCGGACGGTTAAAATGGAAAACCCTATAGAAAAGTTAGTAGAACAATTTATTGTTGCATGTAGCTGGAATTCCTGGGAGACAATAACTCAGCTTGTACCAGAGATTGTCTCTGAAGGAGGTAAAAGAGCCACTCCGACACTCCTGAAAATAGCAGAAGACAGTTTAAAAGGATTACCGACCCGGAAGATGGCTTTAGAAATGATTGGTATGATTCAAGATGAAGAGGTTATACCAGAATTACAGATAATCCTAAGAAACAAAAGGGGTGTGAAACGAAAAACCTTAAGAGGAATTCCAGAAGATTCAGATAAAATGGATGATGAAGAATATATTCAAGATGAAGTGGTGTTGACCATGGGAAAGATACAAGGGACATCTGCTGAATTAGATGAGTTGATACATAGAGATATGAGAATTACTCGTGGGACTCTTAGTGGTAAAAAGATTACACCATCTTTAACAGAAGAAATAGGAGAGTTTGAAGAATATAATATGATCTGGTATAAGATTGAGCCTGGCGATGCTATTCATAGATACATGGGTGGATTTGGAGGCCCACTTGGACATGCAGGTATCTACATTGGATGTAAAAAAGGCGAAGAGCTGGAAGATTGTAGGAACCATAAAATTATAGAGATGTCTCCTAAACGCTGTGTAACAAATAATCTCTATAATTTTTGCCATCATGAGGATGCCCCATCTGACTCATTCTGGGGATTTCGTAAGCATCGAAGCATAACTCGTCCTGGGAGAAAAATTATATTTGAAAGGGCTAAAGGGATGGCCCAAAAGCAGGCCAGGTATTCTTTTTTTGCAGGCTATAAATCGCCAGAAATACCTACTTTTAGGTGTGATGGACTTGTTGAATGGTGTTATGAACAAGCAGTTAGAGAAGGGATAGTAGATGATAATAATTGGATGGACCTCACCCCATCTTTACAGGCATGTTCACCAAAGTTTAGTAGGGTAATAGACTGCCCATTTGATAGGCGATGTTTTATATAGAAGTGGAGAGTTTAAATTTAAGGGAGAAGAGGATGAAAAGTATCTTAGTAGTTGAAGACGATAGATGTTTACGGATGGGAATTGTTTCTGTATTACTGAAAGAAAATTATGATGTTAGTGAAGCTAACACAGGCTTGGAAGCATTAAGACAAATAAAAACCAGGGTGTTCGATGCTGTACTCCTGGATGTTAAACTCCCTGGCGTTTCTGGAATAGAGATTCTTAAAGAGATAAAAGGTTCTACTCCTCATACACAATGTGTGCTGATGAGTGTCTATGTTACTACTGAGATAGTTATTGAGGCAATGAGACTTGGTGCCTGTGATTTTCTGATCAAGCCTTTTTCGCTGGATGAGTTGAAGCTGCGGATTAGAGATGTGTTTGAAGGGAAAAAAAGAAAGTTCACAATTGCAACTTGACCAGAAATTTAGTTTTTAGAGGAATCAAAAATGATAAAAATTCTATTTCTCGCGGCAAATCCTTTGGACACTGATAGGTTGAGACTTGATGAGGAGATTCGAGCAATCGATGAGAAACTCCATCAGGCTGAATATAGAGATATGTTCGAAATCAAAGCACATTTGGCCGTTTGTATTACTGATATCCAGAGTCTTCTTCTTCGTCATAAGCCTGACATTGTGCATTTCAGTGGTCACGGAAGCAAATCAAGCGAAATTATCATGGAAGACGACTCTGGAAATAGCAAACCCGTCACTGTTAGCGCCTTGAGTCAACTATTTTCTATACTTAAGGATAACATTCGGTGCGTAGTGCTCAATGCCTGTTATTCTGATAAACAGGCGATGGCCATTGCAGAACACATTGAATGTGTAGTTGGAATGTCCAAAGCAATTGGCGATTTGGCCGCGATCAGTTTTTCTGCCGCCTTTTATCAAGGTTTGGGATATGGTAGAGATGTTAAAAGTGCATTTGACTTGGGTTGTAGTCAAATCAATTTGGAAAATCTGGGAGAACAAAATATACCAAGACTATTGGCATTAAGAAATAACCCAAACGAAATTGTGTTCGTCTGTTTTTCACCAGAATGTAAAAAGGACAGTGATAGTTCAAGTCTTTCAAAAAAAGAAATCCATTCTTTACAGAAACAATTGGAAAGTTTTCGTCGCAATTTGATATTGATTAAAGAACGTATGGCAGAATTTGTATTAGAAACTGATATTCCTTTACAGTTGATTCGGAGTAAAGAAGATATTGAGAGCAAAATAGCTGAGTTAGAAAAAAAATTGGGTGGGTAAGTTTAATTTATTCAAGATATATCTCTCAAAATAGGGAGAAAGAACAAATTTAGGAGCAGAATGATGAGCTATAAAAAAGGAGATATAATTACAGGACCATACAAAGTTATTGAAATCCCTAAATATACCGATCAAAAAGAAGGATTAGGTTGTGTTTACATTGTAAATGATGAAGAAAAAAATGAAAAACGTGCTCTTAAAATACCTTTGATGAAAAATCTTACTTCTAGTTTAGAACGGAAGATATTTTTAGAAATATTTACAAAAGAAATGGAGATTTGGAAAAACATAAAAGACCATCCGAACATTGTCAAAATTTATGAATATGGTTTATTATCGCCAGATAAAGAGGAAATACAGCCGTATTTTGTGATGGACTATATTTATGGACATACACTTAAGTATATATTAGAGACCCACGAGAAAACAGGATTAACTGTTACTCAAACACTGGAGTATGCAATTAACATTTGTTGGAGTATGATAAATGCTATAGATTCAAATAACAAACAAATTATCCATAAAGGTATTAGCCCGGGTAATATTTTAATTTCAGATTGTAATATATTGATGATGACCGATTTTGGTTTAATCAGTAATGCAGAAAAGATATATAACTCTCCTGAGCAACACCATTTCGAGAATGAAATTAAGAAAATAGATATTCAAGATGATGAATTAGAATCTCTAAAAAGAGAGATGGAAAAGAGGAAAAAGCATCTTCGACTTATAGAAGAAAGAATGGCTGAATATGTTCAACCTGAAACGATACCATTACAGCTTAAAAGCGATAAAGATATACATGAGAACCATCTTAAAGAAATTCAATCAAAAATAGAGGATAAAAAAAGTCAGTTCAGCGTACAAAAATATTTAAATAGTTTGCAAAATATCAATATTCCTGCTGATATTTATTCTTTTGGGGTGACATTATATAAGATGCTTTCTAACGAATTCCCCCGTTCTGCTTTTGAATATGATAAATCACCTAAGTCCTTATGTGATAAGTATCCTTATATCCCTACTGAATTGAATCATATTGTAATGAAATGTATAGAAAAAAGTTCTGGGAATAGATTCAGAGATTTCAGAGAGCTACTAATAAATATACTTGATGTTTATGAGGCTGTTTTACACTCAAACGAAATATGTAATATCGAAGATAGAATATGCAGACGATGTGGATATATTCCCCAAAGAGGAACAAAATGCCCTTTATGTTGGGGAGAGATAATAAGCAGAGATAAGGAATTATATGTTGAACAAGCTAAACAAAGAATCAATCATATAAGAAAAGAGTTAGAGGAAGAGAATGAAATGCCACCTGATAAAGATGAGAAACCTCCGAGGAAGAAACCAGATGACCAGAGTCCCCAAATCTTTATTGGATGTGCACATGTGGAGCAAGATAGTGAAAAAGTTACTGAGCTATATAAAGCTCTAGTGAAGTCTGGCTGCAGACCATGGTTGGATAAAGAATCCATCCTTCCTGGAGAAAAGTGGTCAGACACTATAAAGAAATCTATTGAAGAATCAGATTTCTTCCTCGCATGTTGTTCAAAAAATTCAATTAACAAAAGAGGGTATTTTCAGAAAGAAATTAAAATGGCTTTAGAAATGCTGGAGGAAATGCCATCCCACGATATTTATTTAATACCTGTAAAATTAGAAGATTGTGAGGTCCCTGAGCCTTTAAGTGAACTTCAATGGGTTAATTTGTATGAAGAGGGTGGGTTTGATAAATTAATAAAAGCGATTAAAATGGGAATGAAACGTCGTAAAGATCACTTACAGCAATTAAAACGGGGACTAAAAATGGAAAGAAAGGAAGTACCTTTTGAAGAAAAAAACAGAACAGCCTTTATAAATTTCATGAGAGAGAATAAAAAGGAAAAGGAAGAAAAGGGTGTTAAAAAAGAAATTATTAGAAATAATCATGTGTTTGTCTTAATACCGGCAGGACACTATCAAGCAGGATGTTCAGAATTAGTAATTCAAAGTATTATCAATAAGTTTGGCTTTCGTCCTGAGAATAAAGAGATGTGGATAGATAATAATCCTCCACGTAAGAGCTATTTGGATGACTTTTATATTAGTAAGTATGCGGTAACTAATAGAGAGTATCTAAAATTCATTAGAATGACAAAATATCCAAAGCATCCGAGTCATTGGGGGGCTGATAGTGATAGACCATTTGATGAAGAAATTGCTGAGCATCCGGTAGTTAATGTCTCCTGGGAAGACGCATATAATTACTGTAAATGGGCAGGCTTTCGACTTCCGACCAATGCCGAATGGGAAAAAGCTGCGAGAGGAGAAGATGGAAGGTTTTATCCTTGGGGTAATACTTTTGAACCTGGGCGATGTAATACTTCTGAAGCTAAACATGGTAGTACTGCCCCTGTTAATAGTTATGAAAATGGGCTAAGTCCTTACGGGGCATATAACATGGTAGGTAACATTAGAGAATGGGTAGATGGTGGTGAACGACAGGAATATGAGAATAAAGATGGTGAAATAATGGAAGTAGATTTTAAAGATCTAAGGGGTGGTTCCTTTTCAGAAGAAGGAGAGGTCTTTGGGCTCACCTTCTTAAATATCTCTGCAGCCAAGGTTGATTATAGTAGTTTTGATATAGGCTTTCGCTGTTCTATTGATCCCCCTGATTTGGAAGGAACTATTCCTGATATTAGAGAACTTATTCCCATTCCTGCGGGGGAGTTTTATGGCAGTTGCCCTCCTGAATTATACAGTAAATTAAAAATGCAACCTGCGTTGAGCAGACCATATAGTAGAATTTCAGTACCTTATAAGTATCTTATTAGAAAGTATGCTGTGACCAATGAAGAGTACTGGCAATTTATAAAGACAAAGAATTGGAGACGTCCTGTTCACTGGAAGGAAGGTAAGCAACCTTTTCCTGAAGAATCTCGTTATCATCCAGTAGTGAATGTTTCGTGGAGTGATGCTCTTGCATATTGCCAGTGGGTAGGAGTACGTTTACCAACACCAGATGAATGGGAAAAAGCTGCCAGAGGAACTGACGGATGGCTATACCCCTGGGGTAATGATTTTGAAGTAGACAGATGTAATTGCTATGAGGCACGAATAGGTAGAACTGTGCCAGTCTATGAATACGATAATGGAATTAGCCCCTTTGGTATATACAATATTACTGGTAATGTCTGGGAGTGGGTAGACTCCAAAGATAAAAACAATTTTAAGGAACTTCGTGGTGGTAGTTTTTGTGATTCTTGTGAAATCGCTGGACTAACTTTCGTTCCAATGAAAGCCCGTGGAGACTATTCGTCTGAAAATATCGGTTTTAGATATGTAAAAGATATATAAGAGTTATATATCTATATAAAACTTATGTAGGAGACTATTTAAAAAATGAATAGAATTTTTAGCAGTATAAAAGAAAAGCTATTTCATAGTAATAGGAGTAAGCCTATCTCTGAGCAAGAAATTAGCGAATATTATACCTATGCCTATAGGGCAGCTAATATCAATGTAATGTATGCAATTATTTGGAGCATAATATTAATGATCCTCAGTTATTCCTTTACTTGGTTAGTGCATATAAAGCTGGAATGGGTTCAGGGAATTACAGATATGTTCGTTAGTCGTGGGATTATTCCATATCTTACAACTTTTTGCTTTTGGTTGGGGATAAGTAACCTTGTTCTCAAAAGGAAAAAGATTCAAATAGAAGAAAGTGGGTTTAAATACGAAAGTGATATTTTTGCGGGTGCAAAAGACCAAATCACACTGGAAGATGCAAATAATGTCATCGAAAAAATAAAAGAGATAAGTGCAGAAGGTAGAAAAAGGATTATTGTCAACAGAATTGAGAGGGCTCTGCGGCGGATGATTAATACCAAATCTGCTTCTGATGTTGACAACATTCTTAACTCTCTTTCTGAGATAGATAGCAATGTAACCGAATCCAGCTACAGCATGATTCGCTACTTAGTCTGGATTATCCCAACCCTTGGATTTATTGGAACTGTTATGGGTATTGGGAAGGCTATAGGAGGGTTTGCTAAGGTAATTGAGAAGACACAAGATTCTGTCAACATAATACCACACTTACCCGATATTGCATTGAATCTTGGCATAGCCTTTGATACAACTTTGGTAGCTTTGGGGATGAGTGTGATACTTGTCTTAATTATGTCTTCCATCCAGAAGAGAGAAGAAGACCTTTTATCTTCAATAGATGACTTTTGCATGGCAAAGGTAGTTAACCGCCTTACAAACAGAGCTGACCCCAGTACCCAGGCCGTTATAGATGCTATTAAGGATTCAAATTCTGAAGTCATCACGGCATTAGAGAATGCTTTTGAAGGGCATAAATTTGCTTTTGAACGAATTATGGAGGATAACCGCAAGGGAATGGCTGAGGATATTAATGAAAAGACAAACGAAATGCTCAAAGACCTACTAAATAAAGCAGGAAAAATCCCCAGAGAATATTCTGAAATAGATGAATCAAAAGTGACAAAGGAATTCAAAGAGATTGTTCAGAGATTAGAAACTATTGTGAGAGCACATGAAAACCTGGCAAAATCGGCACCAGTGGTGAAAGATGTGGTTAAATTGGAGAGAGTTCTTACTGAAAACCAAAACATACTTACACAACTACAACAAATACTTAAGGAACAATCAAAGGTTATGAATTCCTCTTTCCAAATTATGGAGGCAAGTACAGACTTCTTTAAAAAAAATCAAGAAGTTATGGAACAATTGTATTCTGTTATTCAAAAGCTTTCTGAGAAAGGGATTCCTATAAATATAATTCCGGGAGGGCAGCTTGGCTAAATTAAAAAAACAGCGTGAGATTAATATTGTTAGCCTTTCATTTCTGGATGTTCTATCTAACACTATTGGAGCATTGGCCTTTCTTCTGTTACTTCTCGTTATCGCTACTACCATAGTAACGGCTAAGATGCATTACCTTTCGCTTGAGATAGTTACTGACACCAACTTGCCTGATGCAAAAGAAGGAGAGCCTTACTCCATTGCGATATCTGCTATAGGAGGAGATGAACCATACCTGTGGCAGTATCAGGGAGAGCTGCCTGAAGGAGTAAAATTTGACAACAAAAGAGGAATCATTAGTGGTATACCTAAGGTAAACCCTATTAAACATGAAAAAACCTTTATCTTCACAGTTCAAGTATCTGATTCATATAAAGATAAAAAGAGCACGGTTCAAAAGGAACTAAAGATAAAAGTATTTCCCTTACCTCCTATAACATGGGAAGAATTGAAACTAAATCCGGTAAAAATCAAGACAGATACTCTTCCTAATGCTATGGTTGGGAGTTATTATAAAATAGCACTCTCTGCTATCGGGGGGTTGGAGCCTTATAGATGGTTAATAAATGGTGATTTGCCGGCAGGTTTAAGATTGAGTAATGATTTGATCTTAGGAACTCCAAAGATGAAAGGGACATCGACTTTTATCCTTAAAGTTATTGATGTTTTATCTAAAAGCGATGAGAAAGAAGTAAGTTTAAGAATAGAACCTGCACCTATTAAAGATTTTTCAGATGGCAGTGATTCAAAAAGTTTATCTTTTATTGTTGATCCCAAACTAACAGTTCTACCCTTAAAGATAACTACTAAGAAGTTGTCCGGGGCTATTGTAGATATACCTTACCAAATTACTCTGGCAGCTTCAGGGGGTATTGTTCCTTATAAATGGTTAATCGTAAAGGGTAAGCTACCAAAAGGGCTGAAACTGGATGAGGAAAAGGGTGAGATAAATGGCATACTGAAGGATACTGAGGAAGGCATGAAATATAAGTTCCTTCTGGAAGTCGAAGATTCTCAAGGTGTACCTGCAAAGGATAGTAAATGGTTAAATATCGCGACATATTTTGCCAAACAACCAGAAAAATTCTGGCGGAAACCCTGGGTGATTGTCCTTGCTACTATTGGTATTATTCTTATAATCTATTATATAATAGCTTTAGTACAAAGTATAATAATGAAGAAAAGAGGATATGAACTACGGTGGGTAAAATTAAGATAATCAATACCTTTGTGGTAAAGAAACAAAATAAAACTTAAAGGAGGTAATCTTATGGCTACTTATAATAATTTTGGAAGAGATGAGGTGTATTCTATTGCCTACGATATTCCTAAACTTGCCTTTTTTGGAACAAAAGGAGGGGTAGGGAAAACAACAATTGCATCAAAGTTTGCAGATTTAGTTGCACAAGGTGAAGGCAAACCCAATGTTTTAATGATTGATTTTGATGTTGATCACAGAGGATTAACTGTGACAAGATTGAGTGGATTAACAGGAAAGTGTAAGACTATCCATGAATACATAGCAACACGTTCTATGGAATTAGAAAGGGCAATCGATGCAACCCATACACAATTAGAAGGAGATAGTGGCAGAGTATTCTTAATTCCTGCGGCAGGGAAGGAAGAGACTCATATTTTTAGAACTATGGCAAATATTAATAGTGATGAAATGTTAGAAATTATTCGTTCACTAATAAAGAGTGCCATAAATAAGTACAAAATTTCTTGTGTTCTTATTGATTGTGGTCCTGTGGTCAATCCTTATACGGCTGCCGCAGCTTATATCTCTGATATGGCATTTATTATCGGACAAAATGAACCAATTACTTATGACAACTACACACACTATGCCCATAGAGTCAGAGAGTTTTACGAAGACTTCCAGACAACTCATGTCCATCTCGTCTTAAATAAAACAAGAGGGAGAATTCCTGAAACCATTTCAGCCTTTGCGAATATTCCTTTTACGATGGAGGTGGTTGATGTAACAGAAGGGCTGGATGATATTGATGAGATGAGACTTACGATGTTTGATAACTATATCTACGATATTGTTAAAAAAACTTTCGAGAGAAACCATCCTAAGTTTATTCCTGATCCAAATGTCATGTTACCCAAAACATGGCCTAAGATTTCTGAGTTAGCAAATAGTTTGAGTAAATCAGGAGAACTGAAAATGGCTAAAGTACTAAAATATTTACTTCCCACAGGTATTATATTCACCATTATTTCCTTAATCCTGAAATTTGGTTTTGGAGGTAAAGGGGTTTCAACAAAGCAAATAATTGATAGTAGTGGTTCAATTATCGAGCAGGTGGTTAAAAACACAAATGTCTTTGACGAAATATTCCCCTACTCTTTTGGACTATCTTTGGTTTTGGCAGTGGTAGGCTTTATCTTTTGGAGAAAATATGGTGAAATAAAAAGATTTCTCGACATGCTTTCCAGAGCAAGTAAAGAGGGATTACTTCATTTACTTCAAAATCGGAGTGGGAGAAGGATGTTTGAAAAAGTGAAAAGATTGGCGAAAAAAACAAAGATTTAGTTAATAATTGTGATTATTTAATGGAGAGATAAATGCATTATGGAGCAAGAAGAAGTCCAAGAAGAAATAAATAGTCTTGAAATAAGAGGCCAAAAGCATAAAGAAAATCTTCGGATAATCAGGGAGAGAAAAGCTGAATTCGTTGACCCCAAAGATATTCCTATAGAGTTACTCCGTGCCGAAAGGGAAAACGAAAAAATAATTCAAGAAACAGAAAAAAGACTCAAAGAACTCAAAGAGGAAAACTCAAAGGAAGAGAATGAAGACAATAATAAATTGGAAACGGCATTTTCTTTTCTTAAAAAAAAGCTTTTATCAAAAATTAATATCCCAATCATTGCTTTTCATGGATTCCATGGCGGGTCAGGAACAACGACTATTATGGAACATTTTGCGGATTTAATTTCACAGGGAAAAGAAAAACATAATATTTTGATGATTGATCTTGATGTTTTTATAAGAGGTTTGACTGAGAATAAAATGAGTAGATGTATAGTAGCAGAGCCGTGCAAAACAATTCATGAATATATGAGTAAACAAAAAACAGAATTGCAGAGTGCAGTAGATGTGACTAATAAGAAATTGAAAGAGAAAAGTGGAAGAGTTTTTCTGATACCATCAGCAATATCTGAGGACGCAGGAGTTTTTACTACTATGAAAAGTATACAACAGGATAAAATACTGAAAATTATTTGTTCACTGGTCACTTCTGCAATAGATAAATATGGGATTTCGTGTGTTTTACTCGATTGCGCTTCAGCAATTAATCCATATACATCTACTGGTATTTATATCTCTAACATAGTTTTTATTATTAGAGAAGTTGAAGTGGTTGTTCAAAATCGTACACAACAAATACGGGAATTTTATCCAGACTTTATCCCTCAAAATGTTAAGGTTATATTGAATAAATCTGAAAATACAAAGAATGTTTCCGCTTTTGCAAATATTCCTTTAATAATAGACTTAATTAATAAAAGGGGATCGTCTCCATCAATATTTGATAAACATATTTATAATATAATCGAAAAAACCTTCGAGGAACATTACAGCAATTTAGTCCCAGACTGGATATCTGTTTCAAAAAGATTCCCAGAGTTAAGAAGTGACAATCTATTTGAAAACTTATTTCCAGTAGCTATTTCACCTTTTACTGTATCATTAAATTTATTTTCAATGGCTCCTATTATCTTTTTTCTTATGACTCAAAAACTTAGGAAAATGATTCTCCTGCTTTTTAGAAACCAGGAGGTTTAAAATATTAAACTTTATAGAAAAGGAGGGTAATAAAATGCGAAAATCTCAAATAATCGTCGGGATCATTTTTCAGATAGGGATTATCTGTGTACTCAGTTATGCTACTACAGGTTCCATAAATCCGTTAAAGGTTTACTCAGCCGAAAATACTGTTATTAGAACAATAGCGTATGTCCTAACAGGTTTAGTTGGGCTTGCTCTTTTGGGTTTATTTGCCGTTAGAGTAGGAATACCGGAAGATGCAACCTGTGCCTATTGCGGTAAAAATATTCGAGATCTTCTTGGTGCCGCTGGTTACGGAAATCCTCGCCCTTGTCCAACCTGTCTCAGATTTGGGGAAAGAACATTTTACCATGGGGTCTGTTGGAAGGCTATTCATGGAAAATGTATTGTTTGTAGTGAGAGATATGACACAAATTCATATGATAGATATTAGTTGATAGATAAGGAAAAAAGATTAAATAGAGCTAAAAGAGACTCCCATTCTTTAGGGTTTATATCAAGGAGGTGAATAATCATGGATGATAGCAAAGGTTGTCAGGCTATTGTAGGATTGACAATCTCTCTCTTCTTACTTATTGCTACATGTGCCATTTACGGTTTTAAAAATGGTTTGCTGGTGTTTTTTGTGCTTGGGATTTTAACAAAGTTGGTGTCTCTTGCTGGTTTTGTTCCTATTATAGGTCCTTTCATTTATTGGGGAATTAGCAAAAACTGGCTCTTTCCCCAATTTTTTATTTGGTTTGATTCTATTCATCCTACCTGGGTAACTACAACTATACTTGTGTTGGGGCTTATTGCTTCTATTGGGTATACACTTATTGGTTGTGGATTGGGGAGAAGAAATTATTGAGAAAAGATTTAGGGAATGGGGGTAAACAATTTATTCAGGGAAGTAATCAGAGGATAATGGCATGACTTGGTCAAGGACGGGCTCAACATCTCTTGCCTCAATAACTGCTATAGTAAGAAACAATGAGCATAAAAGGTGGTTTGAGGAAGGCAATATAGGGGAAGAAAAGAGAATACTCTTTACAACTTATTGATTTTAACCCAAGTTCATGGTTTAAAAAATTAAGTTAAGCAAAATCAATGGGTTACAACTCATAAAAATTCAATTTGGGCACTACATCTTCAAATAATTATTTTTATTATCCTCCCCATTTTTTGATAAGGTATTTTTAGAGCCGCATAAATCTCTTTATGATATGGCTCGGGTTTAAGCGATTTTCTGATATGAACTATTTTACCATCTTTCCTTCTTATGGTGGTGGTTACCCGAGTATGTGTGGCTAAACGACTCCGAATGGTCTCCCAATCATTATTTATTCCCTCCTGGCGAAGATTAAATCTTATCGTCTGTAAGATATGATCCTGAAATCGGCAAGTATCTGAGTAAAAAGGGGAGATGGGGGTGAAAAAGAAGGCTATTTTGACAAATTTGGGAAAGAATTAAGGAAAAGATGAAGGGAATTAGATAACGGATAGAAAAGAGATAGGATTAAGATGGGAGTGAGTCATAATTTGGACACAATACGAGTGTTGGAGTTCTTTGAAAAGTAAGATCTAATGGGGTGTTTATTTAGCATCGAACTATA
>JBFLXS010000036.1 GCA_040755795.1 bacterium
ATTTGGGATATATCTGAAGAAGTGAGTAGGATGCTTATAGGTTTAATCAAATCAATTAAGAGTAAAATAGTATGAAGTATTTTCCCCTCTTCCTACTTCCTACTTGCTTGGTATGCTGAATAGTTACAACAGTTGTAATATTCTGTCCACCAACTACTGCTTATTTCCTTTTATCATCAGTGAGCCGGCAATCTCCTTGATTATGGGCATCTTTTCGCATAACTTACCCACAATATTCACAAGCGAAATCAATGGTGTCGGCGTAACTGGATGTAAAAAGTCAAACGGTCTTGCCACGACATCATTAAATCCTTTATTTATCAAGATTCGTGATATTTGCCATCTGAAGAATGCTTGTTCATCAGGCGATTCACCCACTATTTTTTTGATGAATTTTATATTCTTGACAACGAGATTTTGTGGATTAAGCATATTTGGTTCAGTAAAGGCGATTTTACCACCTGGTTTTAAGACCCGTTTCATCTCTGCTAATGCCTTGTCTAAATTAAGATGGTGTAAAACGGCATTCCCAACGACCGCCTCAAAAATACCTTCTTTAAATGGTAAATTCTCAGCATCGGCAATGATAAAATTGACATCTGGTAATTTTTGTTTTGCCTGCTGGATTAATGGTAATGAAATATCAATGGCAATTATCTTTTTTGAAGATGGTGATAATCTTGATGTATATTCACCAGTGCCACAGCCTAATTCAAGGGTTTTTTCAGCCGTATTAATTTCTGCTAATGATGTTAAGAGATAACTTCTGCGTTCTACCCTTAACTTGCCAGCTTTAGTTGCCTGCCCCCAGATAAATTCTGCTTTATCTGAGATTCGTTTGCCATGTTCTATCTCATCTTTTAAATTATGCAAGTCCTTCTCCTGAAAATACTTTTTTGCCACAGAGACACAGAGGCACAGAGAATATACCTTTTGATACCATCTTTTAACAAGAGAAATTTGTTATATACTTCTATCGCACAGCCAATGATTTTCTCTGTTATCTCATTGAAATCTTTTATCTTAAACATCTCTGTGTCTCTGTGCCTCTGTGGCTGAATAGTTACTATTATTCTCTCCCTTTGGTCCAGGTAACCCTTAATTTACCCGTGATGAGTCGATAAACACCGATAAGCGATGCCAGCTGAATTAGACAAAAATAAAATGGTGTTCCCAATGCCTTTAATTTGAAGAATCCACCTATCAATGCCAGAAGATAAAAAAGTGACTGGCAAATAAAACAAATTTTATAAAAAAGATTTATATTTATTAAAAATAAATTAGTTGTAAAAAGGATAATGAGGAAGAATGGAGTCAGCCAGCGAAATAACTTATGAGAGATAAATTGGAAGAGTAAAAATGGCTGTTTAATCGACGGGACACCTTGATTTTTAACTATCATCTGAAATCCGCCTCCAGATACCCTGACCCGCCGGATAAATTCACCTTTACTACTGGCGGCGGTATCTTCATAACCAACGGCAGACTCATCATAGATCACGCGGTATCCTTGTTTGACAATGTTCATCCCATTAACTAAATCATCTAAAATTATTTCCGGAGGAATTCGTTTAAATAGATTTTTACGGATAGCATACATTGCCCCATCAACGCCGATGACAGAAAAAATTTGACTTTCTTTTTTCTGAATATATCTTTCATATTTACCATAAAGACTTTCTCCCTGGCCATAAGTCGCTTTTTCACTTGTTAATAGAACCTTACCCGTTACCCCACCTACAGTTTCATCTTTAAAATTACGAATTAACTTTTTTATGGCATCTTTTTCATACATTGTGTTAGCATCTGATAAAACTATAATTTCACCAGTAGCCTGTGGGAGGGTTTTATTTACTGCGGTTATCTTCCCTGCTCGAGGTAACTCTTTTAATATTATGTCTTTATACTCAGCCACAATCTCGTTAGTTTTATCTGTAGAACCATCTGAGGTAATTATAATCTCTAATTTGTCCTTTGGATAATCTATTGAAAGTGAATTTTCTACCTTTTCGCGGATTATCTTTTCTTCATTATAAGCCGCGACTAACAAACTAACTGCTGGTAAAAAATTCTCATCTCTGGCTACACCCTTTTTGGCTACCAGAGATAATAGTATAAGGATAAGCGGATAAAAGATGTAAGTGTGTCCAAGACATATAAGTGATATTAAGAATAAAATGGTAGTTATCATAATATTTTCACCATATCTGTTAATTGAGTCGTTCTAAAAATTTCCTTTTGATTAATCATTAAAAATGAACCTTGAATGATGGTAAATCCTTTAATATTTCCTTTATTATCGAATCGGATGTGGCTAAATCTTGCATCTGTTTCAATCCCTTCACAATCTCCGCCGAGTAAATGATAGTCTATCCAATGAGGAGTAATTAATTTAAACGCCAGTTTATTTAATTGTTCTATCTTAGGACGATTTAGCCCTGTTGGATAGATTATCACACCCAGAGATGCGGGTAATATTGATGTTGTGGAGTATTTTACCACCGGGGCTTTAATTTTTACCCCATAATTTTTAGCTACCCAGCCTTCTTCGACTTCAAGATTGACTAAATCTGGATTAATTGGCATAAGTAAAGCGTGTTGAGTAACAATTGAGTCTTTGTTAACTTCCATCGCGATCGGTGCAAAGTGGAAATATTGTTCAATCAGATGTTTTTCTTTTCCGTCTAAGTAATCAAAAATAAGCCAGTATTTAGTCAATTTATTAAAAAAGATTATTCTTTTATGGATAATCGGGGCATAGCCATCGTGTTCCCCCTCCACATAATCGGCAAGTTCAGAGGTAAACCATTTCTGGCATTTTGTGGAATAGGTATTACTCCAGCCAAGTTTGCCGACTAATGTGGCTTGAGACTTACGATCAAGGACAATCGTATTATGAGCGGGTGTGGCTCGAAAGTAATTTTGAAAGTGCTCATCAAAATATGAATACATCGCCGGGTCAATAATGAGTGGTTGCCCATTAACTACAAGTTCCAGAGAAAGGGCATCAGCATGACCATGGGCAACGGATGGTGTTGCATCTTTATGAAGTCCTGCGGCTTGTTGGCCACAATCAAAACATAAATAATCCCCATCTTTATCCCAATGACTACGCATAATAAAATAACCACTTGCAGAAAACGCCATTGAGGTTTGCTCTGCGGCTTTTTCGCAAATCGCCTCATATCTTTTTAGCCCAGCACTACCCAGTAGCCATATTGCCTCTTGACTGATTTTACCACTTATCTTTTTGAAATCTCCACGATTGAATAAAATTGCTCCGATTGAAAGAAAGGTTCTAAAATCCCAATGGTCATCTACGACACCAAATTTAATTGACCGAGCACCATCACCATCCCCAATCATTGGCATTCGACTATCAGGTTTTGTCAGATACATAGAAAATTCCATCACTCGCTCAATAGCCTTTAGAATCTCTGGCTCAACCTCAATATCATTTTTCATCTGAAGGATAATCGCCAGTAGATAAAACCCTAATGTGTAATGGTGATAGGATACTGCCTGTTCGACATTGCCACCGTCTTCATAAAACTGGTTTTTAAGTTCTGATTTAAGTATTTGCCAGCCTGTTTTTTTCCATTGATTTACCTCTTTGAGCCCCGGGAATAAAAACCCTAAGATAAAAAGCGCCGTTGCCTCTCCAATTAAATGGTTATACGGACTTGAAAAAAAGGACAGATTACGGATAATGTATCTTCCGTGCTGGTAAAGGCTATTTAAAATCTTATAATTGACCTCTGCATCCATAGATGTTAAGAAGAGGTTATAAGCCATTACCCAATTTATTGCCCGCACCGCTACCTCTAAACCACTCGACCAATTGACACCAAGTAAATAAGGATTAGAATCTATCCAATCAGTTATCTGAGCACAAAATTCCCGCCGATATTTTTCATTCCCGCTCAGGCACCAGGCTAATCCAAGGGAAACAAAGTGCTCATGTCGGTTGATTTCCCAGACATATTTCACATCCCCATATCTTAAGAATTTATAGATGTTTGAATATAATTTTAGTGGATACTCCTGTTTGGTTAGCGGATGTTTATGCCATTCAATCTTATCTTTATACTCGACATTTATACCTAATAATGCGAACTTATGTTCACATATTTTATCTGCCTCCTGAATATACCTTGTTTGAGGCAAATAGGTATTAAATATCTCATCTTTTTCTATAAGATGAATATGGGGACACATCCCATATTCCCGCTTTAAATATGGGGTATGTCCCCATATTTCTAATTTTTGTCCAATTAATTTTTTAGTTCTGAATAAGATTTCTTTAACCGAGATTTTCCTGATTTTAAAAAATAGGCTGACCATTATAAAACCTCTGCTCAAGAAGCCGTTTTGTAATGCCGGTAATCCCAGGCTAACCATTTTGGCTCTATTGTTTTTTGCATAAAATTAAACCATTGGTATTGCTCTTTTAGCAATCTCAACAATAGCATCAAGTTTTTCTGTGATTTCTGAATCTATCTCATTTTTTGGCACAAACTGAACAAGAATATGATAATCTGACTTTTTTAAAAGATTTGGTAATCCTAACTTTTTAAAATAGTTATCAAATAAAAGATCAAGAAAATCATCTGTTGCTTTTATATCCGGCGACCATGGCGCTGGCTTATTTAGGGTTTTTAATGCAGAGGTTAATTCTAAAATAGCCTCTTTCATAGCACTAACTCTTCGATGAGCCTCAGCGTTTCCAAAAAGATCATCGGGTAGATCATATTTTGCATATGATAGAAGCACCTTTTCCATACACAAGTAATTTTCTATCTCTCTTTTTCTCCATTGGAGCACTTTAACGCCCATATCATTAGGCAAATTCTTTTCCAGACGATCAAAGATTGCAATTGCGGTTAGGTCTTTTTTTGCATATTTTAATCCCCAAAAATGCCTTTTTACCTCATTTGGCTTGTTTCCAACATAATGAACAAAAGGGGTTGCAAGAATCTCTTTTGCCTCTTTATGCCCTAAAATCTCTGCAAACTTCCGTAAAATTGCCAGGTCGGTTGCACCTTCAAGGTATAATACCCATCCTGTTTCTTCTGCTAAATAGTAATGTTCATATCCAATCTCCTTAAGCGACTTTAAAACTTGACTCCCCCTATCGTTAATTCTATGAGGTTTACCTACAAAAGTTATAACAACATCACGATTAGCAGCTTCATTAAGCACGACCTCTGAATGACTGGCAGCAATAATCTGAGACCCTTTTTTTTCAGCTATTTCTGTAATCAACTGATATGTTTCCCTCTGTCTTAGAATCTCAAGATGTGCATCAGGCTCATCAAGGAGCAATATTGTTTTTGGATTTGCATATAGATGGGCAAGCAAAAGCAGTGTTTGTTGAAGTCCCCTTCCAGAAGAAGATATATCAAATTTCGTTCCTTTGCGTTCTTTATAAGACATCTTTATTTCTCCTCGTTCTTTTATATATTGAGGAGGTAAAAGGTCTATACCAAAAAGTATCTTTATTTGAGCAGTAAGTTCGTTCCAGTCTGATATTGATTTCTCATATACCTGGTAACATAAATTTCTTAACACCTGGGCAGTCTGGCCTTCACCCATAAGCACATTGATTCTCCCTGATTCTAATTTTGCCTCTACTGCCGCCAATCCTGACATAGGTTGAAGAAATGCAATCTTAATATCACTTATTTCGTCTGGGATTTCAGTGAACCTTGCATCTTTAACCAATTTATCTTCAAATCCAGCTTTGCGAACAGGTCTACAAACAAGTGATTCTTCATTGATATAATCAAATTCCATCCCACACGACCAGGGTTTGCCATTTGAAATTCCTTCAACAATAACATCTATTCTTACATTTTTTACAGAGGTCTTCCCTATTACTTGTTTTACATCCCTTGTATGCAAATCTGACCATAATAGATTAATGCTTGGAACTGGGATAGATATCATTTCGAGCCTGTTGATAGTTACTCCAGGTCTTTTTTCAGGGGATGACTTTCCCTTTCTTTTTGCATTCCATTGTTTTATTCCCATATCCCACAATGCAACTGCTTGCAAAGCAGAAGTTTTGCCACTGTTGTTTGGTCCTATTAACACAACAGTATTCCCAAGCTCAATATCAATATCACCAAGCTTCTTAAAATTCCTCACCTTAATTCGTGTTAACATCTGATAACCTCCAAAATATTTCGACCTGTGCGGTTAAATGTAAAATGGATAATGTCCAATGAAAATGTATAACTGAAAGGTAATGAGTCTTGCGAAGTCCTAAAATTTCCCATTTTTCATTTCCTATTTTACATTTATTTTTCCTTTGCGTCTCTGCGATGAATTAGTCTAATCGCACAGGTCGAAAAGATTTGTAGTGCGAGACTTTAGCTTTGCTTCTGGCAAGCAGGAAAGTGAACCTAAAGGTTCGCACTACATTTATCGAATGTCACAGGTTAATTCGTGTCCATTTGTGGCTAATTTCTCTAATTCTCTGTGAACTCTGTGCCTCTGTGGCTGAACGGTTACCCTTTATTTTACCGGTAAAATAATCATAAATGTCGTTCCTTTATTCGGCTGACTTTTAACATCAATCTGACCATGATGTTCTTTTATAATCTTCTCAACAATGGCTAATCCCAACCCCATTCCGTGAGATTTAGTCGAGAAATATGGGGTAAAGATTTTTTTTATCGTCTCTTCATCCATGCCAGTACCTGTATCTTTAAATTCTATCTTTAGAAATTCGCTATCGCAAGAGGTTTCGATATTGATTTCACCTGTTTTCTCAAGGAAGGCATCAATTCCATTTTGAATGATATTTTTAAAAACCATTTTCATCCTTTCACGGTCGAGTTTAATTCGCGGCAAATTAACACCGTAGATTACTTTAATCTCTACCGCCGGACTAATTTGGGCAAAAAGACTAACCGTATCTTCGAGGATTTTATTTACATCAGTAAATTCAAAGCAAGGTGTGGGCATACGGGCAAATTCCGAGAATTCCTTTGCCATCTTGTGTAAAACCTCGACCTCTTCGGTTATCCTTCGAGTGCAATCCTTTAGAATAGCCTCGAAAGATTTAGGGTCTTTATAGAATTTATCCTGAAGATGTTGCAAAGATAATACGATAGGTGTAAGGGGACCCTTAATTTCATGGGCTATTCGCTGGGCTATTCCTCGCCAGGCAGATTCTCGTTCCGCAAAAATCAATAACTCCCTGCTTTCCTTTAATTCCTTTACCATTTTATTAAATGAATTTATTGTTCTGGCCATCTCATCTTTAGTCTGGACATTAACCTGATAATCAAGATTCCCCAAACCTACTTCTTCTAATCCTTTTATCAGGCTTTTAAGTGGTTTTGTTAATTTTCGAGAAATGACATAGCCAGTTAAAAATGACAGAAATATCATTACCAGGGCAATAGAAATAAATATTAGCAAATATCCTTTTTCAATAGGCACTCGAAGTAAATTTAATGAACTATAAAATTTCAGGCTATTTTTAAGCTTCTGGGCACCCTGGATAAATTCCTTGTCTAATGTAGAACTAACCACAACTACTTTTTGAACCCTATCCCCTTCAAATATCGGGGCAATACCTTTGACTATTTCGTTATTTTCGCCACAAACTATTGTAAATGTTTTTTTTAGGCGCCCTGCCTTTTTAACCAGAGGATTGGGTGCCTCTAATAATTCTGCATTCTTAGTTTTAGAAATAAAGGCTGGGTTTTTGCTCAAATATATTGCCTCTTGAGTTACTTTTTCCTTTTCTCTATCCAGGACTTCTTCAACTAAGACCTTAGCACTCTGGAGGGTATCAATAATTTCCTTGTTGACCCCAATATTCAAACTTTTTTCAATAATACTATTAATAACAAAGACAAGAGGTATAATCGGCATTAAGGAGATTAAAAAGAAACAAACAACCATTTTTGTCTGAATCTTTTTACTCACCTGTATCACCATCACCATTATAATAAACAAAATGGCTAATAAAAATATGACATTAATCATTTGAGATTCCTTTTAATGTATCCGGTTTAAAATTATCAGATTGGATATATGATTTTATATCTTTAGAACGATGTCTAACTAATACCGCAAATATCTTCTGGAGATTTATAAACGCTGGGGAGTCGCCATTGATTCTTTTTGCTATTTCTTCCATTTCTTTTTTATTAATTGACTCCATATCAACCCTGATTTGCACAAAATATACCTTTTTACCTTCTAATTCCTTTAAAGGTCTAATGAGGACAATATCTTCCTGGCTTAAAGTCTCTTTTAAATCTGTCAGGTTATCAAATTTTAATATATCTCCTTTATCAAATCTTAATGTATAGATTTTTTCCCAGATATCATAAGATATTTCTTTAGTTATCTGACGGGTAGTTTCCAGGTCATGAAATAATCTACCCTTCTTCCATAATTCAACATCAATCTTAATAGTAACCGTAAAACCGCTCTGGATAGTTTTTGTCTCTTGTTGTCCTAATAGATGTTGTATTTTAAAAGATGTCGCCAAAAATGTATCTTTAAGGAAGACAGTTGGTTTAGAAATAACCAGTGGCGAGGCAAGGGCTATACTCGCCCAAAATAAGGCAATGAGTAATCCTTTTCGCATTTTTTGTTATCCCCCTCCCAGGAAACAGAATTTTGGGTAACCGTTCAGAGATATAGCCACAGAGTCACAGAGAACACAGAGGGAAATAACCACGAATAAACAGGAATGCACACGAATGCACAAAAAGATTTGTAGTGCGAGACTTTAGCCTCGCTTCTGGCAAACCGGAAGGCAAACCTAAAGGTTCGCACTGCATTTATGGGATGTCAGAGATTAATTCGTGTCAATTTGTGGCTAATTTCCTTAATTCTCTGTGAACTCTGTGCCTCTGTGGCTGAACGGTTACAATTTTGGATTGTGGATTGAAGGGAAATCCCAAATCGAAAATCGTTACAGATTTCCTATATGAATTTCCCAATCCTTTTTCTTTAATCCATACCCCAAATTAATGCTAATCCCACCGATTAAGGAATGATGAATCCTGATTCCTGTTCCTATTCCATATTCAAGGTCGTCCAGATTAATCCGTTTGCCTTTTTCCCATGAATAACCCGCATCCGTAAATAAAACCCCTTGAATGAAATTAGTTAACCCAAAACGATATTCAGTGGTGAAAACTAATAATTTATTTCCGCCGGTGTTTGTAAGTCCCCTTTCTTTATACCCACGAATGGTATCAATTCCTCCCACATAAAACCTTTCATAAAACGGGGCATTTCCATTAATATAACCACTTTTGCTCGATAGAGCCAATACTTGTGCATTACCCAGACTTAAGTATTGATTCAAGTTCAGGGTATATTTAGTAAAGTTATAATCCGCACCCAAAGAATCATTCACTATCTCGCCCAACAACTCATACTTTCCACCAGTTATGGGATTTAGCCATTGGGTTTCGTCAGGAGATTCAAAAGGAAGGGCATATTTAGCCTGTATATCCTGAAATTTACAAGAGTCAAAGTTCAGATGCACAATCAAGCTCTTTATTTGGGCTGTTGGTTTTGTGGTAGTTATTTCTGGATAGTCTTCACTTACCTGAACATTCTCATCACGATATTTTAGCCTGAGATTAACATTTTTGAAAATAGCCCTTTTACCAAATTCGAGTAAAAAACCATCCTGGTCAATCCAGTATTTACCTCTATCTTCATAAGGCAATTGAGTTCTTTTGTATCCGTCACTGTATATTTTTAACTTAAAGGAATAAGGTGTATGGAATAAGCGGGGCTCATAAAGCGTAAATGATGAACAATCCACATTTTTACCTTTTTTCAAACCAACTCCTAAATGCATCCCTCGATGCAGGAAATTTTCATACCAGACCTGGCAGAAACCAAAGAATTTTTCTTCATCACTATAGCCGGCATTTAAGGTAAGGGATTTGGATTTCGTTTCCTGGATTTCAAAGATGACGATTAATTTCCCCTCTTCACTACCAGGTTTGATATAGAGATTAACCTGTTCAATATACTTCAAGTTACGGATTATCGCATTCTTATCTTCTATTGCCTTTTTGAGGTCAAATTTTTCCCCTATTTCAATCGTTATTTCTCGTCTTATGAATTTTTCACGGATTTTAGCTGCGCCTTGAATTTCAATCTTTTCAATTGTCCCGGTAACTTCACTATCTGCCCGGGCGATTGTGACAAGGCAAAAGATGATTAACCCACCTAAAATCAACCGACCCATTTTCCATTCCTCCTTTTGAGGTAATTGGTAATTAATTACCAATCACCATTTACCACATCCGGGTAATTTTCCCTCAAATATCTCGTCAGACCTTCTAAATCCCTGGGAAGGGTTCTATTCGTCTTTTCCTCGATGAACGAATAGGTTAAGTCTAAACACTCTTGGGCAATGGATGAGGCATATTGAATATCTTTTTCATCATATTCCTTTAATCGTATTTCACCAGCAATGGTAACACTGTATCTTGTGGGGATATAAGTCCATTCTAATTCCCTTAGATCAGACATAATTTCTGTAAAGCCTTCCCTCATTTTTTTTGAAAGGGCAGGGATAACAAACCTTTTAAAAATATTAGTGCATTTATGCTCCTTAATCACTAATTTCCCTAAGATTGCCAGACAACCTTTCATTGATTTTTCAGTTGCTTGTTGGAAATGAAATAAAGCTTTACTGTAACGATTATTTGTTAAAAGGTCATATCCACTTTCAAGGTCATCAAGGGCATCTCTGAGATAAGCAATTGCTCGGGCATTACACTTATGAAGATAATTCCCACCCAATTCTTGATTCCTCCTCATAGATAGGTTTTATTTTTTGAGAGATTATCAAATCTCTTAATTCCTTTAAAGGATAATTTCCATAAACGAGGACTCCGTCTGTTATCACTTCTAATGTAAATGGAGAGGAAAAATCTTTTAATCCCTCTTCAGTAACAAATACCGGGTCAATAGGATGCGTTAGCCCTATCTCATCACACAATTCCATTATTTTTGCACCAAATTTGTAGTCAGGTTGGGGATATTCTCTGACGATAATACAGAAATCCAGGTCTTCATCCGGATGAGATTTCCCCCTACCAACTGAGCCAAAGAGGATAATCGCCTTTATTTTTTCTCCTAATGTTTTCAAGCATATCTCGACAAATGAATTTATCTCCTTTGTAAGGAGCTCGTTAAATTTCTTTAGGGACATTTTCCATTAATTCTCCTGAAAAATAGGAAGTAGAGAGTAGAGAGTAGAAAGTAGAGAGAAAAATTTTCCTCCACACTGTTTTTTCCCCTATTTTCATTCTCCTATTGTGAACTCACGGTTCATGAGCGTTCTCCTGAAAATAGGTTATGGGACGCAGATTTTCGCAGATTATCAAGATGTATATTTAAAAATCCTGAAAATCTGCGTTTATCTGCGTCCTATACTTTCCCGAACCACGAATCCCTTTTTTCGTATCTTAGTGACATGGTGGCTGAATAGTTATATTTGAAATTATAACATATTTAAGTAATTTTGCCAACAATTATTTTTTAGGTAACTGTGATTCAGACACTGGACATCAGACACAAGACTATAGACTCTATTTATGCAGGAAATTAGTAACATCTAGGAAACCATCCTCAAAACTTCACTCCCTGAATTTTTCCTACCTGTGGCAATATTTTTTCTTCGTGGTCTTCGTGCCCTTCGTGGTTTATCTTAATCGCACAGGTCGAATAATTTTGGAGGGATAAAAAATGGATTATTTCAAGGAGTTTTTGTGCGAAGATTTTTTACTCTTCAGGACTGCCGTGGACTTTTTCCACTTGACAAATTCTAATTTTTTGATATAATAGTGGTGATGTGAAAAAAATTGCTATTTTAGGTTCGACGGGTTCTATTGGGACAAGTGCTTTATGGGTAATAGATAAATTCAAGCAATATTTTGAAGTCGTGGGGTTAGCCGCTAATAAAAATGTTGATTTATTAGAAAAGCAAGTCCGAGAATTTAATCCTAAAATAGTGTGCCTATCAGATGAAGATGGGGCAAATGAGTTAGTTCAAAGATTAAAAAACCATCCCTGTAAAATAGTTAGTGGACAGATGGGATTGATTGAAATTGCCTGTCTAAAAGAGGCAGATTTGGTCATCTGTGCGATTGTAGGTTCAGCAGGTTTAATCCCTTTAATAGAAGCCATTAAAACCAAAAAGCAAATTTGCCTGGCAAACAAAGAAAGCCTGGTTATGGCGGGTAAGATAGTAATGGAGATTGCTCAGAAAAATGGAGTTAAAATCTTACCAGTGGATAGTGAACATAACGCTATATTTCAATGTTTAGAGGGGAAACTGCCTAATACGATTAAAAGACTAATTTTGACAGGTTCTGGTGGTCCTTTTAGAGAAAGAGCGCATCTGGGAAATATTACTCCAGAGGAAACTCTTAAACATCCTACCTGGCAGATGGGTGAAAAAATCACTGTAGATTCGGCTACCCTGATGAATAAGGGACTTGAAGTTATAGAGGCACATTACTTATTTGGTGTTCCTATGTTGAATATCAAGGTAGTTATTCATCCACAATCTATAATTCATTCTCTGGTAGAGTTTGTAGATGGTTCGATTTTAGGGCAAATGTCAATTACAGATATGAAAATTCCAATTGCTTATGCCCTTTCATATCCAGAAAGACTAAAAGAGGTATTACCTTCTTTAAATTTAACTCAAATTAAATCACTTACTTTTGAAGAGCCTGATTTTGAGAGATTCCCTTGTTTATCTTATGGCTATGAGGCTGGGGAAAGAGGCGGAACTCTACCGGCAGTGCTTAATGGGGCAAATGAGGTTGCGGTCCATAGATTTTTAAATAAAGAAATAATGTTTATAGACATTCCTGATATTATCAAAAAGGTGATGACTAAACATCAAGTTATTGAGAATCCCACCATAGATGAAATTTTAGCCGCAGATGCGTGGGCAAGAAAAGAAGCAAGTAGCGTGTAAAAAGAGAAGAGTTACAAATCACCAATGGAATTAAAAGCAAGTAATTGGTCAGTGGTAACTAATTACCATTCACCAGTTACTATTTACCAACGAAAGGAGAGATAAATAATGAGTATAATAATTATTACAGCAGTTGCCGCTCTATTCGTATTCGGGATGGCAATTTTCTTTCATGAATTAGGTCATTTTCTAGCCGCAAAAAGAGAAGGAATAAAAGTAGAACGATTCTCTATTGGATTCCCACCAAAATTATTTGCATTTAAACGAGGAGAGACAGAATATCGTATCGGAGCTATTCCTGGAGGGGGGTATATTAAGATGGCGGGTGAAAATCCTGAAGAGGAATTAAAAGGTGAACCATGGGAATTTCGCTCAGCGTCAATTAAAACACGAATGAAGATTGTCCTTGCCGGTCCTTTATTGAATTTTGTGCTCGGATTCGTGCTCTTTTCCCTCATTGCCATACTGGGCATCCCAACCTATTCAAATATTGTCGGTAAGGTAGTAAAGGACTCACCAGCACAGAAAGCCGGGATATTAGAAGGAGATAAAATCATCAAAGTAAATAATACTTTAACTAATAACTGGCATGAACTATCAAAAGTCATCCTTGAGTCGTCAGGTATGATAGAATTAACTATCTCCCGAAATGACAAAATAATAAAGGAAAAGGTAAAAATAACTAAAGATATGGAGTTGGGTATTTCTCCTTATGTTTCAACTCAAATCAAAAATGTGATTATAGGGTCCCCGGCATATAAATCTGGATTAAAGGAAGGGGATATCATTACATCTATTAATAACCAAACGGTTTCACAATGGGAGGAAATGACACAGATTATTCGGAAAAGTGCTGGTAAAAAGTTAGCACTTAGTGTTCAGAGAGGGGAAAAACAAATGGAGATTAAAATAATCCCAGCCGCTAAACCAGATTATGACCCGGAGAAGAAAAAGGAAATAAAAGTTGGTTCAATTGGTATCACCTCCTGCCACCAGCAATATCGGGTTAATCCTTTAGTTGCTTTATGGCAAGGATTACTTCAAACATTAGCGACTATCCAGCTTATTTTTGTTATCATGGGGCAACTCATAATCGGTGGTCTTTCTCCTAAATTACTTGCTGGACCTATCGGTATTGTTCAAATGAGTGGTGAACAGGCACAATTAGGATTTACTGCCTTATTGAGTTTCCTTGGAATGTTAAGTGTTAATCTGGGTGTAATTAACCTTCTGCCTTTGCCAGTCTTAGACGGTGGGCATGTCATATTTTTAACCATAGAAAAGATACGCGGGAAAGCAATGTCAACTAAAACCCAGGAAGTGATTCAAACGATTGGGATTACGATTATTATCGCTTTAATAATATTTGTCAGTCAAAATGATATCAGAAGATGGATAGGATTACAATGAGACCAATAAAATCAGCACTAAAAGTAACTATTCACCGCAGAGACGCGGAGATACAGAGAAAAAATTAAAATCTATTGGCTATACACTTAATTCCATTTCTAATAGACCTGGACCTAATGTCTTATGTATTTCAATTGCTGCACCAATAATTTTTTCTGTTATCTGATTTATTTCCATGTTTTCTCTGTTCCTCTGCGTCTCTGCGGTGAATAGTTACGTTTTGACTTAATATTGTCCAGTCTGATGGGCAAGGCTGAACGGTTACAGGCAATAAAGGAGGGGCGAGATTGTGACCAAAGGAATACACCGCAGACAAAAACCTATCTGGAAAAGTGTTCGTAAACCAATAGCACCACCAACTAAACCTCATAGCACGAAAAAAGGTAAAAAAGGCTATGATAGAAAGAAATGGAAATATGAGGATACATCCGGTATTTCTGAGGACATCTTCCTCTTTTAGCCACGAAGATACTAATGCTCTGTCGCTATTCAATTGATGAGTAATATTTCTACCTCTCATGTCATTCCTGCGAAGGCAGGAATCCATTCATATTCGTAAAATTTGTAACCGTTCAGGCTATATATCAAAAGTGTAAGAAAGGGGATAAGGAGATAAGAGTGATATGGAGATAAGATAATACTCGATATTCAAGTTTTTTTAAGATTAAGTGGTTTATCCTTTTTTAACCGCAAAGAACGCAAAGATTATAGTGCTCTGTTAAGATTGAAGTTGCATGTTACTTAGGTAATCGGTAATCAGTAATCGGAGATAACAGGTCATTGTTTTCTCTTCACCGATAACCTGATAACCGATAACTTTCTAAACATAGCAAAGCAAACTTAACAAAGCAATAGGTTGTTCACCACCTTATCTTCCTTCCTTTGAGTCCTTTGCGAAATCTTCCTTTGCGCTCTTTGCGGTTAAATCTTTATACCTTTAAAAAACTTGAACATCAAGTATCAATTAAGGTTTAACAGAGCACTATGTTCTGACTGGCATAAGGACACACAAATATTCCTCGCCTTCTTTTTCTTCCAATGGTTGGACAATCCCTGCGGTTGATGGAGTTTTAAGAAGAATAACTATTTCTTCATCCTCAATATTTTTTAAAATATCCATCAGATATTTAGGATTGAAACAAATCTCTATGTCTCCTCCAGAGAAATTCACATCTAATTCTTCTTTTGCATCGCCTAACTCAGAAGTTGAAGATAATTTTAATTTATTTTTACAAATATCAAACTTTAATAAGAAATTAGTTGTCATTAAAGATACTCTTCGACTGGTAGAAAATAATTGTTGGGTATTGATTTTTAGAGTTTTATCCTGCTCTTTAGGGATGACTTTCTCATAATCAGGGAATTTACCTTCAATTAATCTGGAAACAATAATTAAATTATTTGTTTGAAACACTATTTTATTCTTATCTATTGATATTTGGACATTTTGTTCTTCAGGAATGATTCTATTTACTTCAGTTAATGCCTTTGTTGGCACAATTATCTCCTGTTCTTCACCTATTGTCCCCGGTAGAGTTTTTTTAATAACAGCTAAACGATGTCCATCAGTCGCTACCATTCGACATTCATTTTCTTTGACAATAAAGAATACCCCATTTAAAACATAGCGAATCTCATCCATTGCCGTAGCAAAGATTGTTTTTCTAATCATCTCTTTAAGTAAAGTAGAAGATAGATTAAATGATTTTTCTTGACTATATTCAGGAAATAATGGAAAATCTTCCTTAGGCAAACCAAATAAATGAAATATGGAATCCTTAGATGAAATAACCACTCTATTATTTTCTTCTACCTCAATTAAAACATCTTCTTTATCTACTAACTCACGGATAATCTCAATTAATTTTTTTAATGGAACACAGATACTTCCTTTTTCTAATACCTCTATTTCAAATTTGGTTTTTATGCTTAGTTCTAAATCTGTAGCAATTACGGTTAATTCATTTTCTTCCTCTGCAGACATAAGAATATTAGAGAGAATTGGTAAAGTTGTCTTTGGCGAGGTTATTTGAGCTGATTGAATACCCTCCAATAATGCTTCTTTTTTACCTTTTATTTTCATATTATCCTCCTTATTTAAAAATTAGTAGTATTAATAATACTGTGAATTATGTTAATATCTACTTTAAGTTAATTATTTACAATGACATATCTATGTTAATAACTTTGTGGATAACTTTATAAGATTGTGCTTTTAATATTTGTTGTAATTCGGTCAATGGTTTCCTTTATATTTTTATCGCTATCCATCAGGTCTTTAATTTTATTAAAAGCATGAATGACCGTAGTATGGTCTTTTCCAAATTCCCTTCCAATTTCAGGTAGAGAATGTGGAGTTAATTCTCGACATAGATACATTGCCATTTGTCGTGGCAAGGCAGTGGTTGCATCTCTTCTTTTCCCTTTTAATTCTGCGGGTGAAATCTTAAATTGCCTGGCGATAGTCGTTTGAATTATCTCCATCGATATTTTCTTAGGTTCACTACTAACGAGAACATCTTCTAAAACACTGCTAACTAACGCCGTATCTATTATTTTATTATGGAAAGAGGCATAGGCAATAATTCTAATAAGTGCTCCTTCTAATTTTCTAATATTAGCCTTTATTTTAGTTGCAATAAAATAGATAACATCATCAGGAATATCAACTTTTTCATTCTCAGCCCTTTTTTTTAAAATAGCCATTCGAGTTTCAAGGTCAGGTGGTTGAATGTCAGTAATTAAACCTTGTTCAAATCGTGAAATTAATCTATCTTCAAGTGTTGGTATTTCTCTTGGGGGTCTATCACTGGTCAAAACAATTTGTTTGCGGGATTCATAAAGGGTATTAAATGTATGGAAAAATTCATCTTGAGTTGTTTCCTTACCTTCAAAAAATTGAATATCATCGACTAACAAAAGGTCAACATTTCTATATTTATTTTTAAAATTCATACTTTTATCATAGCCATATCTAATCGAATCAATAAACTCATTCATGAATTGCTCGGATGAGACATAAACTATTTTTTTCTTTGGTTTATTATTTCTAATTTGATGTCCAATTGCATGGAGTAAATGAGTTTTTCCCAGTCCAACACCACCGTAGATAAATAAAGGGTTATAAGCTTTAGAAGGTGAGTCGGCAACTGCCTGGCAGGCCGCATGGGCAAACCGATTGCTTTCACCTACAACAAAACTTTCAAAGGTATATTTTGGATTTAGAAAATCCTGCTCCGGGATAGAAGAATGCTCAATATATTCTGAAACAGGTTGTATTTTATTTAATTCAGTCTCTTTAAATTTTGAAGTAACAACAAATTTCACCTCAATTTTCCTACCAGCGGTCTCAGTCGCTACTACCTCAATCATATTTTTATAATTATCATCTAATTTATCCTTAAAGAATTTATTTGGCACCTCTAATTCTAAGAGATTATCACTAAATGAACTTACACAAACAGGTTTAATCCATAATTCAAAACCTTCCTTTGTTAAGTTCTTTTTAAGGGCTGTTACAATATCATTCCAGAATAATTCACCTTCCATTATAATCCCCCTCCCTTTTTTATTTCGAATTTTGGATTTTTTTGAGGTTATTCTTATCCACAGGTTATCCACAAGTGATTTAGTTAATTGAAAAGTAAGGACTTAATTTTTTATATCCACACAAATCCTTTAAAAGTTACACACATAGTTATCCACAGGTGTGAATAAATTTCGTTAGCCTCCCTCATTTTTTATCCACAGGTTGTCCACAAGCGAGTTAGTTAATTGAAAAGTAAGGACTTAATTTTTTATATCCACACAAATCCTTTAAAAGTTACACACATAGTTATCCACAGGTGTGAATAAATTTCGTTAGCCTCCCTCATTTTTTATCCACAGGTTGTCCACAAGCGAGTTAGTTAATTGAAAAGTAAGGACTTAATTTTTTATATCCACACAAATCCTTTAAAAGTTACACACATAGTTATCCACAGGTGTGAATAAGTTTTAGAGGGGATTTAATAGTACAATATTTATTATATCACACATTGTAAAAAAAGCAAACTAAAAAAATAAAAAATAAACCTGCAATCGGCAAGTAGGCTAACCAGAATAGCGTTAACCCTTTGATATATCAGTAGTTAATCTGTTAAAAAAATTTGTAGATTTTTTTAACAAAAATGAGATTTTGACAGTCTGCGGATGAGCGAAGTCCATTAGCATTCTTTTTCCACTTTCCTCTTTTTGCCAAATTAACGTAACCGTTCAGGCTATATATCAAAAGTGTAAGAAAGGGGATAAGGAGATAAGAGTGATATGGAGATAAGATAATAGAAATAGATTGAAATT
>JBFLXS010000037.1 GCA_040755795.1 bacterium
GTAGTTGCTCGACTGCTTTTAATTCTACGATAACTTTTTCTTCAACTAAAAGATCTATCCGGTATCCACAATCTAATTTAAATCCTTTTTTCTCTGTTCCTCTGCGTCTCTGCGGTGAATAGTTACTAGAAATTTTATAATTCTAATTTAAATCGCATTATTTCAAAGCATTCTGCAAATTCGCATTTGGTTTGTCCGTCATACATTTCAAATCCGCGTAGTTTTGCTCTGGCTTCAACTGCCCCTAACCAGAATTCGCCGCCATATTTTTTAAATTGGGATTCATGAGCCTTAAGTGCCTCCATTTTAATCCTGTTAAACTTACTAATATCTACATACACCTGGGCTCTAAATCCCTGGTATGACCTACCTGAAGGCATCATCGGTTCATACATTAATATGGTATTAAAATATCTTGCCGCAGAGATTGAAGATAAAGCGGAGGTGCGATGAGCCTGATGTGTATCATGGGGCCAATGAGTGAATATTATATCCGGGTTAAATTCATTAAAGATTTTATTTAATGCCTCAACACTCTCAGAATCATACGGTATATCTTTTGTTGGAAAGTCTAATGTTATTAATTTACTTCCCAATATCTCTGCGGCTTTTTTACCCTCTGCTTCTGCTTCTTCTTTTGTTCGTAAAGTCTTACCTGTATAATCAGTATAGTCAGATTGACTCATCACTACCATCAATACTTCATGTCCATTATTTACTGCTTTAGCAATAGTCCCTCCGCAACTTATTTCAATATCATCAGAATGTGCACCAATAGCGACGATTTTCAAGATTCTTTATCCTTTCTTTTTATAAAAAATATGGTATCCCTTCCTTCTTTATTTTGGAGATATGACTCGTCCCTTTTTCCTCCCAGATGTATTTTTTTATCTCTTCGTTTTTATGTCCATTGCCGTTTCCATTTCCATTTCCATTTTTTAAGAGTATTGAGAAGTAATATTCACGAAGAAGTAGTTTCCATATCATAATAACAGTAAGTTTTACATCATACCAGAAAGAGCATTTTTCAATATATTCCCGATCTAATCTCATTCTTTCTCTTTGTCCTTCTTCCCCATTAAGGTCAATTCCTCCATTCCCATTTCCGTTATCATCAGAAGTTCCATAGATAACCTCTGTTAAGCAAAATAATCCTGGTTTTACCGTTATTCTATCCTTTAAAATATCCATATATCTGGGATAAAATATAGGTCGCTCTGACCTTGGACCAACAACACTCATTTCTCCTCGCAAGACATTAAATAATTGAGGTAATTCATCTAAGGCTGTTTTCCGCAGTATTCTTCCTAAAAAGGTAATTCTTTTATCATTTTTCTCGGTTAGTGTGGGTTCAATAATTACTTCTCCTTTCGAATTTTTTTTAACCTCTGCTCCATTTTTCATCGTCCGGAATTTAGGTAAGGCAAAAAATTCCCCTCCTTTACCTACCCTTACCTGCTTAAATATAACCGGCTCATTCCATGCAGACAGTTTAATAGCCAGTGCAATTATAGCCATTAACGGAGCAAAAAAGATTAATGCTATGGTTGTCAGGATAATATCACAAATTCTTTTTCCTTTTTTTCGGTAGAAGGTATTGGCGTTCATTTCTTTATTTCTTCCCCTCTTATTATTGATAGGCTCTTCTTTCCTTCATTGAAGACAAGGTCTATGACCGACATCTCTGGTATAAAAGGTTTAAATACCTGATTATACGCTGGATGAGTAAATTCTTGAAACACAACTTCAATATTTTCTTTCTTAAAAATTTCTGTGTCTAAGTAATCCTTCCCAAATTTGCCAGAAAGGTATGTTGTTGCCCCCACTTTTTTACAAATATCCAGTAACAAATCACTTCTTGTTCCCTTTACATCTAAAGAAGAACCAATTCTAATTTCTGTTTTAATCCCTAATATCTCTTTAATCGCATAAATAATATTTATATTAAAATCGGCTAATTTAGTCCATTTTTTTAGATAAAATTTTTCAAATATGTCTTTATATTCTTTAAAACAAGGTGCTTTCGTATAATTTTGTTCAATTGTCTTCCAATGTTTTTTTTGCCAGGTAACATCAGTTAGATTGTTAATCTCAACTTCATTAATTAATTGTGTTGCTTTATCCTTTGTAATAATTGGGACTGTTAACCATGTCCACTCATTAGCGGTTCGTATTCTATTACGATTCTGGAAGTAATTTTTTCTAAATTGGGTATTATCTAAGAGAACAAATAAATCACTTTTCTCTACTTTATCCCAAAATCCAAGCCATGGTAAATGTTCTGGTTGATGAATTCCTACTATCATTATTTGTAAATGGACACAAAAAAACCACCATTCTCCTTTTCAAAGACATCCTTGCTTGAAGTAGATACTTTTTATCTTCTCCTTTAACTCAACTTCTTCATTGGTGGTTTAAATTTTATATATATTAAAGAGGATTTTTCATCCTCATCTTTCTCTTATTATAAGATACCACATTTTTTAAATTTTGTCAAGAGTTATTTTTAAAAAATTTTAATTTTTTTCAAAAAATTACCATTTATCTTGCATCATACCAACCGATATTTGCATAGGGTGATTCTTTAACTTCATAAATAGGTATTAGTTTTTCAAGCCCTTTAATCTCCTTAAGCCCCATACTTTCAATTTCAACTAACATTTTTTCCTCAATTAAAAGGACGATGTCTTTTGTAATTAATACCTGTCCTTTATCAGAGTAAGGGAGCATTCTGCAAGCAATAAGAAAAGGTTTAACTAATTGGTTTTCTTTTTCTATCTTTAATTTACCATAAGTTATGCCAATGCGGACACAAATTTCCTCATCAGGTGATTTATTTTGATTGTATTTAACAAATTCCGCCTGGATTTTGCGACCACATTCAACTGCTTTAATCGGGTCTGTAAATATAATCAGATATGCCTCACAAACCTTTTTTATCAGAAGTCCTCCATCTTTAATAAGAGCAGAGAGAATATTTTCGTAGTCTTGTAATTTTCTCTTTCTTATCTCATTTTCTTCTTCAATAAAAGGGGTGTAGTTTTGAATATCTGTTGTCATAACTGCTATTTCTTTGGGATATTGTTGAAGGATTTGTTGTTGATTTTTAACCAGGTCTTTTATCAAATATTCAATACTACTTTCAGGTTCTCTTATCGTTTCAACCTGATATTTAAACACATATACATTTTTATCACTTGAGCCAGCCGCCAAATATCCTTTAGGAGTAAAAAATAGGCTAATAATTCCAAAGTTAGTCTCATGTAAATAAGATAATTTACCACTTCTATTTAAGAGATGGAGATTTTGCCAGGGAGAGGCAACGATAATACACTGCCCATCAGATGTAATAGACAAACCACTTATTTCATTGGGAAAATGATATTCCCATTTCAGACGACATTTACGGTCATAGCAATATACATATTGATTATTACAGGCAACAACAATTTCGTCTCCATCTTCAGAAATAGCGACTTTAACACCGCAGGCCTTTAATCTTGTTCGCCAGATAAGTGTTCCTTCTTTAGTTAAAAAATAAAGGTTGCGGTCATCCGCAGTCGCAATTATAGCATTATCCTGGGAGGCGATGGCGATTGAGTTAACATAATCCATCGTTGTCCATCTCCACAGGAGTTTCCCGTAGCGAGTAAAAAAATATATATTACAATCATTCCCACCACAGGCAATATATTTCAAATCAGCAGAGATAACAATAGTATTTGTACTTACATATTCTTCCCAGATTAAATGACTATTTTTATCTAATAGATATAAGGTGCTATCTTCTGCTCCTGCAAGTATATATCTTCCATCTTGAGAAATTGTAAGACATCGTATTGAGGCTTTTGTTTTATATCTCCATCTTAGTTGTCCCTGGCTAAGGAAATATAAATTGGTATCTTGAGAAGAGCCCGCTAAGACAAATTCACCGTCATTACTTATAGCAACACTATCTACTTTATAACCTATTTCCTTTTTCCATAACTTATGAACAATCTCCTCCACTTTATCTCCTCCCAACCATTCCTTTCATACATTTTACCACATTTTCATCCACAGTAACCATTCCAATTGAAATAGATTCTTTAAAGAGTCCATGGCAATCAGACCCACCCGTCATAACTAAATTATATTTTTGTGCCATTTTCTGGCAAAATTGTTGTCCTTTAATATTTTGTTGTGGATGAAATACTTCTATTCCTTTCAATCCACATTTTACCAATTCTAAGATTAGATTTTCATTACATTTAGAGAAATAAGGATGGGCTAAGACAGGTATCCCTCCTGTCTTTAAAATCATTTCAATAGCTTGTTTTGGGGTAAGGCTAAATTTTGGGACATAAGCTTTTGCCCCATAGTTTAGATATTTTTCAAAGGCATCTTTAATAGAATCTACCATTTTCCTTTGATGTAATACGGTGGCGATATGCAGTCGACTTATTGCCTCATTTCCTACATTTTTTTTTGCTACCTGAATTACCTGTTCATAGTCAATATTCACATTTAATTCTTTAAGTTTTGAAATAATCAAATGAGCCCGTTTTTCTCTTGTCTGGCGAAAGATTTTTAGTTCATCATTAAACCATTTATTTTTCCAGTCAATAAAATATCCCAGGATGTGAAGTTCTCCCTTTTCTCTTTCCGCACTTAATTCTACACCAGGGATAACTTCAATATCATAAGGTTTGGCATATTTTAATACCTCATCTATTCCCTCCACACTATCATGGTCAGTAATGCCAATTATCTTCAGACCTATTCCCTTTGCATATTCCACAATCTCTTCTGGTGACAGACTGCTATCAGAAAAATGGGTATGAATATGGAGATCTGCTTGAGCCATTACGCCTTAATCTTTTCTTCTAATTCTTCTTTTTTATGAAGAGCCGCTTCTTTAATAGTATTAGCGGTTGCTCTGAGGTGTTCTTTCGCCTCTTCCAAAGCCTTTTTAGATTGTTCTATTATCTCTTCTGCATGACCTTTTACTTCTCCCATTTTTTCTTTGGCAATATCCCCTGCCTTTTTTAATCTCTCTCGTGCCTCTTCCCCAGTAATAGGGGCAATAAGTAACCCAACACCCAATCCAACTAAACCACCCAGTAAAAACGCAACTATACTTGAACCAGAATTATTCTCTCGTTCCATTTTTTGTTACCTCCTTTTGTTTGGTAAATGTGCCTTTCACGAAATTCATAACTCCTTGATTTAAATAAACTTACAAGCACGCCTCTTTTCTTATCGCCCTCCTGTTACATAACTCCTTAATTTTAAAAGACTTACACATCTCAATGGACTGCTTTTTCTCAAATTTTGCCCATTTTAAATAAGGGTGGAGGGCAATTTTTCAAACCTTTGAATTTCGTGAAAGCTCTCTCTACAAACAGAACGCCTCTCCGAGGCTAAATTTTGTTATATTCCATTTATTTTACTTTATTTAATTTCGTGGAGCCCTAATCAAGTAACCATAAATAGTAACCGTTCACAGGTGTCCATACTCAGGTAATCATCACAAATCGTGGGACACCTTAATGTCTTTCACTATAATTAATACCTTTAATTTCCTCTATTGTTAATCCTGTTACCTGGGATATTTTTTCAACTTTCTCCCCTGATTTCAAAAGACTTTTCGCTACTTCTATTTTGCCTTGTTGTAACCCTTGTTGTAGCCCTTCTTGTAACCCTTGTTGTATTCCTTGTTTTAACCCTCGTTTTATTCCTTGTTGTATTCCTTGTTTTACTCCTCGTTTTATTCCTTGTTGTATTCCTTGTTGTATTCCTTGTTCTATTCCTTGTTTTAACCCTTGTTTTAAGGCAAACTCTATCGCACCTCTTTGCATTCGGATAAAATCATGCCGCTTATATTGAATTTCTAACTCCTTTTCACTCATCCCCGCAGTATTGGCTATTTCAAATGCCTCCTTTATTTCTATCTCTTTAACTAATGTCTCTGGTGTATATTCAAGTCTGCCTGCATTCTTTATAAAATATATCCATTTATCTTTGATTGAATCCAGTTCATTCTCATTCTTCTTGAATTTGGGCAATTCGATAAAAACAAGTTCGATTTCATCATTGTATTTAATTAAAGTCTCCTTTTCAATGAGATTGAAATAGGTGATAACCTTATCTACATCCTCGAACATAATAAAGTCCGTAATGGTTAAAGCAATAATAGGTTCAAGACTGGTAAATGTCTCTGTCTCTTTTAGCTGAGCTGAATATGTCTTAGCCGCATTATATAAAATCCTTTTCTCAAACCCTTCTACATTCAAAACCTGCATCTCGATGATGACATTCTTCTGGTTTGAGAGTTTGGCTTTAACATCGACATAGGTATCCTTCATCCCCTTGATTAACGGTATTTGGTATGGGTCAACGATTACTAAATCAACGATTTTTTCAGTTTCTTTAAAATCAATCACCGAGTTAAGAAAACTGATAAGGATATCCTTACTCCCTTGTGAGCCAAAAACCTTTTTGAAGGCATAATCTGTTTTAACATCTAAAAAACGCATCCAAATATTCCTTTATGCGGCAAAAACTCAAATTCTCACCACAAAGATACGAAAAAAAACTTTGAATTTCGTAAAACCTCTCTCTACCAACAGAACATCTCTACGAGGTTAATCTCTTTATTTAATTTCATAAAGCCATATTTGGTAAATGGTAACTGGTGAATGGTAATTAATTACCAATTAACCGATTACTTACTTTTAATTTCGTGAAGCCCTATCTAATAATTGGTAACTGGTTAAATGGTAATTGATTAACCAGCGTTTTTTAACTTTTTTTCTTTCCCAGAAGAAATCGTAAGCCACCACCTATTCCAGTAGCAACACTTAACATTTTAATTAATGGTGTTGTAATCCCATTGCTAATAATATCTGTAACTCCTTTTACTTTACTCACAACAGCATCAATTTTTTCTACATCTTCTTTAAAGCGATTTGCTAAAGATTCTACGGTTTTATTTATTTCAACAAGACTTTTTTTTGCCTCTTCTGAGAGGCTATAAATTGACTTATAGGCTCCTTCTATTTCTTTGGCAGTCCTTTTCATCTGGATGATGGTTGGAATAAGGACAGATATAAGCCATACGACTGCAATAGTTATGCACACAACACATACTTGAATAACCATTTTTTCCCTCCTGCCTCAAATTTTAACATTAAACTTAAAAAAAGTCAAGAGATTAATTTTACTAATTGCTCTGGTGTCAGTTTTCAACCAGAAGTTAGTGAAGAATAACTTCTAACTACTGATACCTGATGAGTGAACACTTACCCATTACTCCACTACTCCAAATCCTTTCTCCTTCCTCGAGTGCCTTTTTATTAAGAGCGGTATCTTTTTTAAAATACTCAAGTGCACAGAACAGGCTTTTTAAAGATACGATTTTTGTTTTAGTTACATAGGCACCTAAAATAACCATATTTGCCACGCGGACATCGCCAAGATTATTTGCAATTTGGGTTGCTGGAAGGTCTATAATCTTTATGTCTTCGCGAGTTGGTTTATCATTAATTAATGAAGAATTAATCAGCACTAACCCGTTGGTTCTAATCAGGGATTCATATTTAATTAAAGAACCTGCATCCATTGCAATTAGTGTTGTTAGTTCGGTAGCAATAGGCGAGGTAATTTCTTGTGATGAAATAATTAAAGAATACGCCGAGTGCCCGCCACGAACTTCAGCACTATAACTTGGCAGGCCTGTTACTTTTTTGCCTTCAGACATAGCCGCCTGAGCCAATAAATTACCCGCAAGAACAATTCCTTGTCCACCAAATCCTGAAATAATTAACTCCTCGTACATTTTCCCCCTCTTTTCTGTCAACGCTCTCGGCTAAAGCCGGCTAGAAGTCTCTCTGTCTAATCTGTTTATAAATTCTCCTAACTTAAACACCGGTATCATCTTCTTTTCTATCCATTTTAAAGCCTCTTTTGGAGATAATCTCCAGATAGAAGGACAGGGCGAGAGAATTTCTACCAGACCAAATCCCAAATCATCCAATTGCACTTGAAAAGCCTTTTTTATCGCGGTTTTAGCCTTTAAGATATGTGCAGGGGTATTTAGAGCCACCCGCGATAAATAAGCAATTCCATCTAAAGAAGACAGTAATTCGCACATCTTAATTGGGTAGCCTGCCTCTTTAGGCGACCGACCATAAGGAGATGTAGCCGTTTTTTGGTCTAAAAGTGTGGTGGGTGCCATCTGCCCACCAGTCATTCCATAAACTGCATTATTAATAAAGATAACCGTAATCCGTTCCCCCCTGGCGGCAGAATGAATAGTTTCAGCCATACCAATTGCGGCTAAATCACCATCTCCTTGATAAGTGAAAACCGTTTTTTTAGCATTTACTCGTTTGATTCCTGTGGCAACAGCAGGTGGTCTGCCATGGGCAACTTCAGCCATATCCAGATTAAAGAATTCATGAGCAAATACGGCACAGCCAACCGGCGCAATACCAATTACCTCCTCACGAATATTAAGTTCATCAATGACTTCTGCCACTAATCGGTGGGCAATCCCATGTCCACAACCTGGACAGTAACGCATTGGAACATTTCTTAGACTCTCGGGTCTTTTAAATACGAGATTCACCTGTAACCTCCATTAGTAACCGATCAGGTGGTAATTTACCGCAGAGACGCAGAGGAACAGAGAAAACATAGAAATAAATTAGATAATTGAACTTTTGCGTTTTTTTAGGTGTAAGACAGGGGAAATGGAGAAAATTGGGGAAAGGGGAAAAAGAATTTCATGTATAACTAACTATATTTCTTATACTTAGAGAAAAATACTTCTTTTTCCTTTTCTCCCCTTTCCCGTTTCCCCTTATTTACACAAGAGATTGAAATACAAAGTGTTAGCAAAAAACGCAAAAGTTTAGTTAGATAACATAAAAGATTATTGTAAGCGTTCAGGTGTCAGCCCTCAGCCATCAGCTTTTAAGAGGGTTACGGTAGATAGTCCAGAAGAATAACCGTAAGCATTCAGTTAACAGGTGTCAGGTATCAGTGTTCAATGCTCAACTTTTAAGAGAATTAGGGACATCGTAACCGTTCAGGGTGTAACGAAGGGGAAATGGAGAAATCAGGGAAAAGGGAAAAAGTATTCTTATTTTAGTAAGAAAATCATATTATTTAGAATGTCATTGACAACTGATGAAACCTTCTGCTACCTAATTCCCCTACTCCTCTCCTTTCTCCCCATTTCCCCTTTTCTCCTTATGGACACCTGAACGCTTACCTTTTTTCATAGTTCCTCGACTATTATCTGCTCATTGGTATAGACGCAGATTTGAGCAGTGATTTTCATTGCCTCTTCCACAATCTCTCTTGTGGTTAAATTGGTATATTTAATCAATGCCCTGGTTGCGGCTAAGGCATACGGTCCTCCAGAACCAATGGCAACAATGCCATCATCAGGTTCAATTACTTCGCCGTTACCAGAGATAATCAAAGAATGGTCTTTATCTACAACCGCTAATAATGCCTCTAATCGGCGTAAGAATTTATCAGTGCGCCATTCTTTGGCTAATTCGACAGCCGCTCTTGGTAAATTTCCACGATATTCATCGAGTTTTCCTTCAAACTTCTCAAATAGGGTGAATGCATCAGCCGCTGCTCCGGCAAAACCAGCCAAAACTTTATCTTTATACATCCTCCTTATCTTTTTTGCGTTTTGCTTCATTATGGTATTATTAAAAGTTACCTGCCCATCCCCGGCAATGGCAACCTTACCATTATGTCTGACGGCTAATATTGTTGTTGCATGAAACATTGTTTCCCTCCTGATGAATGCTTACTTTTAATCTTCATCGCTATCCCTGCCACCAAAAGATAAACATCTTGAGCGTCTCTTGCAATGATTTGATTTGCCTTGCCTAATAAATCCGTAAATTGTCTGGCTAATTTATTTGTTGGCACAAGACAGGAGCCAACTTCATTAGAGACAATAATCACCCATCCATTTTTTTTCTTATCTATTGCCTCAACTAACGATGAGACCTTTTTTAAAATTTTATCCTCGGATAATTCATCTAAAAGTAGATTTGAAATAAGCATATTCAGGCAATCAATTAAAATTACCTCTGCCGTTGTTTTTTCTAAGGCGGGGACAATCTCTTTTGGCTCTTCTATTGTTTGCCAATGTTTGGGTCTTAGCTGTTGATGTTCTTGAATCCTTGCCTTCATTTCCTCGTCTGAAGGTATCCCTGTAGCGATAACCATTACCTTTTTACTTAATCGGTCAGCTAACTGACAGGCAAATTGGCTTTTCCCTGAACGAATACCCCCAAGCACTAACATTAGTGAGCTCATTTCTTTACTTACAATTTTACTAAAATTATTTAAAGATGTCAAGAAAAATTTATGAAATGTAACCGTTCACCGCAGAGACACAGAGACGCAGAGAAGAAAATTAAAATTTATGGACGATAGGCTTAACATCCCTGATTTTCATCAGTGCAAGCTCTTAAGTCCAACAACATTAAACTTGCCCTGATGAAAATCAGGGATGGATTAACAAATCTGGCTTGCCGGCTGAACATTCGGCAAGCAGGTCCTATGTATTTCAATGGCTACACCAATAATCTTTTCTGTTACTCGATATTCAAGTTTTTTTAAGATTAAGTGGTTTATCCTTTTTTAAACGCAAAGAACGCAAAGAAATCAACCGCAAAGCACGCAGAGATTATAGGTTGTTCACCACCCTTTTAATTCCTTCCTTGAGTCTTAATACATTGAAATTTATAAGCAATTAACAATATTTGAAAGTTCGTTTTCGTTTATAGACCTCTTTTTCTTTCTTTGCGTCCTTTGCGAAACCTTCCTTTGCGCTCTTTGCGGTTAAATCTTTATACCTTTAAAAAACTTGAACATCGAGTGTTATCTGATTTATTTCCATATCTTCTCTGTTCCTCTGCGTCTCTGCGGTAAATTACCACCTACCATTAAGAAATCGCCAGCATTCTATCTATGGCCAGTTTTGCCTTTTGGGCAATGTCGTGGGGGACTTCTATTTTTGGCTCTTCGTCCTCAAGTGCAAAAAGGATTTTTTCGAGGGTAGTGAGTTTCATATTTGGACATACGGCGCGGGTAGAGGCAGGATAAAATTGTTTTTGCGGATTTTCTTTTTTTAGACGATGAATAATTCCAACCTCTGTGCCAATGATAAATTCCGTAGCCTCAGATTCTTTGATATAGCGACACATACCATTTGTGCTTAGAGCGGCATCAGATACCGCAATTACCCCTTGAGAACACTCTGGATGAACGATAATCTTAGCCTGTGGATGTTCTTTTTTAATCTGGTGAATTCCTTCTGGAGTTATAGTCTGGTGAGTTGGGCAATAGCCTGGCATCAAAATCATCTCCCGACCGGTTTGACGGATAATATAATCACCCAAATATTTGTCCGGGGTAAATATTATCTTCTGGTTAGGAGAGAGAGAATTAATTACCTTAACGCCGTTGGCTGAAGTACAGCAATAATCGGATTCTGCTTTAACTTCAACATGGGTATTAACATAGGAGACAACAAGGGCATCAGGATGTTCAGCCTTAGTTTGTCTTAAATCTTCTACACTGACCATATCTGCCATTGGACAGCCAGCGTTTATGTCAGGCATTAGAACTGTTTTATCTGGAGAGAGGATTTTGGCAGTTTCTGCCATAAAATGCACGCCGCAAAAGACAATTATCTTCGCATCAGTCTGAGCGGCTTTACGGGATAAATCAAGAGAATCACCTACAAAATCCGCAATATCCTGCACCTCGCCTCGCTGATAGTTATGTGCCAGAATAATCGCATGTTTGGTTTCCTTAATTTCTTTTATTCTCTCGACTAAATTACTTATTATCCTTCTTTGATGGGTATAGACATTCATCGAACCCGCCTTTACCTGACCAATTATGGTCATTCCGGCTGTATCTGCCAGTTGTATGGCTGATGTCGTGGGACAGGAACGGGCGACAAGAATTGGTATGCCCAGACGGGCAGACTTGAGCACCATTTCAGAAGATATTCGACCCGTAGAGAGTAAAATTTTATTGGCAACTTCTATCCCCTGAAGCAATGTCGCTCCTACAACCTTATCAATGGCATTATGCCGACCAATGTCCTCTTTGAAGATTAATATTCCCTTTTTGCTATCAGCCAGAGCCGCAGAATGCACACCGTATCTGGTAGAATAAGTGAGGAATTCTTTCATTAACCGACTAATCAACCAGGAGGAAAATTTTGCCTTCACCGTTATTTTTGTTTCGTTTGATAGAGGACGAAATATAACTCCTCTGCCACAGCCTGAGGTAATGATTGCAGGGCTATCTTGAAGAGATTCTCTGGACACTCTAACTTCGATTATTACCTTTTCTTCAGATACTTCAAGATTCACAATATCATCTGCATTTTTTATTAATCCTTCTGTCAGTAGAAAACCTATTGCCAATTCCTTTGTATCGGTAGGCGTAGATAGAAGTGTAACAAAATCTTTGCCATTCAATTTTATCTGGACAGGTTTTTCTTCTGGTACTGCATCTGTTGTTTTTTCAACTTTTTGTGAACTACCAATCTTCAGGATATTAACATTTTTCATATAGTTAAGTATATCATTTAGTTGGATTTTTGTCAACCAGCAATTCAGCCGCTTTTTTGCCTGAGAGGAGCATACCGCCAAATATTGGTCCCATTCGTGGTCCACCAAACACGGCATTAGCGGCCATTCCAGCCACATAAACACAGGGATAGATTTCCTTTGTATTCTCAACGATGGTGCGTTCACCAACCTCTGCCCACATTGGTTTTTCACCCATAAGGTCACCTGTTGCGGTGAGAAGTTTTTTGCCAATTTTCCTTACAATTATATGAGCTACCTCAGCATCATGACCGGTCGCATCAATAACATATCTTGAGCGAATGGTCAAGGGGTCAACATGCAATTTGGCAATATCAACCGCACTCCAGTTAAGAACAAGTCCTGTAACCTTTTCTTCACGAATCATTACATCTTCTGCAGAGATAAGATTAAATATCTTTACCCCTGCTCGAATTGTCTCCAGGCAAAGGGCAGACATAGTTTCTAATGAATCCGTGACAAAATAGCCATCTTGATATTTTTCATATCGTATTTTAAAGTCATCGAGGATGGGAAGGGATGCTTCTTGAAAAACACACTTATTAAACATCATCCCACCACCCCACATACCACCACCAATGGAAAGTTTGCGTTCAAAGATTACTACTTTATGACCTTTTTTTGCCAGATAGTAGGCGGCTGTAAGACCAGCTGGTCCGCCACCAACAATAGCCACATCGCTCTCTAAAAAGTTGACTAAATCTTCGCTCCATTTTTCAATAATCGCCTTTGAGATTACAATATCATCTAATTGCATTTTTTTTGCCTCCTTTTTCGTAACTATTTACTCAAGTGAAGTGTCACCAGGGGAAAAAGGGAAAATGATGAAAAATGGGAAAGGGAGAAATATTCGACCTGTGCAGTTAGCAATAATCTGACAACTAACTTTTGCACGAAAATATCTATAACTTTCTCAATAAACATATCGCTCCTACGGAGCTAATTTGATGTTGAGACGATAAATCTATAAACATCTCGCCCTTACAGGGCTGAATATATTTTTAAGTAACCGTTCAGCCACAGAGGCACAGAGTTCACAGAGAATTAAAGCAATTAGCCACAAATGGACACAAATTAACCTCTGACATCCCATATGTAGTGCGAACCTTTAGGTTCACCTTCCTGCTTGCCAGAAGCGAGGCTAAAGCCTCGCACTACAAATCTTTTTGTGCATTCGTGGTTATATATTCCCTCTGTGTTCTCTGTGACTCTGTGGCTATATCCTGAACGGTTACCTTTTTCCCAGTTTTTCCATTCTCCCATATTTACACTTTCAGATGGTTAAAGTGTTACCCTTTTTCTTTAAAAAATCCTTTGATAGATTATAAGATATATGAGTAATTTTGTCAACAATCATTTTAAAAAATTTCGGTAACTATTCACCACGAAGGACATGGAGAGCACGAAGTGAAATTTGATGAATTATCGAATTCATGAAGCTGTAATTCAGACAGTAGACTATAGACATCAGACATCAGACTAAAGCGGGCAGAAATTGCAGAAGAATGAAGGCTTAAAAGAAGTGTAAGTGTAAGTGGATGTGTTTTTCACTTTCACTTCCACTTACACTATGAGAGTCTATTGTCTTGTGTCTGATGTCCAGTGTCTGAATCACAGTAAAGAGATTTGGTAATTGGTCAGTTATTTGGGGGAATGAACATTAACCTGCGGAGGACAAAGTAATGAAAATAGTAGGCAAGTAGGTAGTAGGTAAGTAGGAAAGGGATTAAAGGATGTGCACGGTATTCCTCTTCTGGGGGCAATGTCTCCCCCTTTCCTACTTTCCTACTCTCCTACTTTTTTATTGACATAACTATTCAGAAATGCTATAATGTTAATAAAGAAGCGAATATTATGAAAAAAAAGTCTAAGAAGAAAAAAGAACATCCGGCTAAAAATTACCGCAAGCCCCTTTCCATCTCGAAGGATAAAATTATTCTTATCTGTCTCCTTGTGACGGCTATTATTTTAAGATTAATTTATCTTTTTCAGGTAAAGAGTAATGACCCAAATTTTTTACATTTTGAAGGCACAGATGCAGGTTCGTATGACGGATTAGCCAGACTGCTATTAAATGGTGAATTACCTAAATCCCCTTATTCATTTAACCCTTTATATTATTATTTCTTAGCCCTGGTATATTTGATTGTTGGCACTGAGCCTTTTAGAGCAGTAATATTCCAGATATTTGTTGGTTGCGGGAGTTATTTCCTGGTGTATTTACTTGGGACACGCATCTTTAATCAAACGGTTGGATTAATTGCCCTTTTGCTATGTGCATTTTATGGTATCTTTATGGTCTATGAAACCACTATCCTGACACCGGTATTAGATACATTTACCCTGCTTTTGAGTTTATTTCTCCTTTTAAAGAGTGTGGAAAAGAATTCGATAAAATGGTATCTGATAACAGGAATCGTGATAGGCCTTTCTGCTTTATCAAGGGCAACGACACTTCTCGTCTTACCTTTTTTATTGTTATGGGTATTGGTTGTTTTTGGCTTAAAAAAGAGATTTTTAATCGTCTCTTTCTTTATTCTCTTAGGAACCGCACTTGCCATTTCGCCGGTGACTATCCGTAATTATATTTATAGTGGCAAATTTATCCTTTTAACTCAGTCAGGCCCTATAACCTTCTGGGCTGGGAATAATGAGGATTCAGAAGGGATATATTACATTCCGCCGTATGCGGATAATCTAAAGGGTAAAGATGATGAGGGATTCTGGATGCGGGATGCGGTCAGGTTTATAAAAGAAAAACCCCATAAATACCTCTGGCTTTTATTTAAAAAATGGACAATATTCTGGAGTGGATATGAGATTCCTGATAATGATATTGTTTATTCACGATTTGAAAAATCTGCCCCGCTATTAAAATTGATGGGACAATTCGGACTTATTGCCTCACTGGGAATAATGGGAATTTGTCTGTCTCTACGGCGGTTAAATAAAAATATCTTGCTTTTATTTTTAGTAATGATTGGATATATGAGTGCTATTTTGTTATTTTTTGTTATGGCAAGGTTTCGTGTGCCATTCGTTCCTTATTTGATTATTTTTTCTGGTTATACCCTTTATTTTTGGTATCATTATATTCAGCAGAAAAAATATAAACCAGTAATTATCTCTTTTATCATCTTTTGTCTCATTTACTCGCTGGTTAATTTTAATACCTTTTTAGGTTGGACATATCCGCTAACTCATCCAGATGGATTTTGTATTGAGAAGCGATATGGATATCTAATTCGTGATAACAGCGGCGATTGGCATGGAGATAAAACAGGAATACTCGATTCTCCAAATAAGACTATTAAAAAGGAACTTGTGGTTAATTGCGATTTATCTAAGGTTAAAACTGCTGGATTAGGAATTTATTACTCGGCAAATGATAAAGGAGAGTTGCTAATAAATGTCAATGGCTATGACCTACCCAAAATTAGTTGTGCATATATTACCTATGGTAATTTTACAAGAACGGCAAGTATTGACATAAAACCTTCCCTTTTAAAAAATGGCAAAAATACAATTATCTTTAAGGTAACTGAATTAGCCAATGTTCAAATATTGATTGATAATTATTATAATTTTGGTCGAAGTTATTTTTCAAACAACGGAGTTAACTTTGAGAAGATAAAAGGTGAGTATCTGGTTCAGTTAGAATTAAAAGAAAAACTTCCTGGTGAAATGTAATTATGAAACAAGCTTTATACTACGAAAAATTAGAGAATAACAAGGTTAAATGCCTTTTATGTCCCAAAATGTGCATTATGGGACAAGGCAAGGCAGGTTTTTGTCGGGTCAGGATAAATCTTGAGGGCACGCTTTATTCTAAAATCTACGAAGAATGCTCTGCAATTTCAATGGACCCGATTGAAAAAAAACCACTCTACCATTTTTATCCAGGTAGTGAAATCCTTTCATTAGGCACAGTTGGATGTAATTTTGCCTGTGATTTTTGCCAGAATTGGCATATCTCACAAAACATAGATGCAAAAACTCAAAAACTTAACCCTCACCAGGCAGTTATCCTGGCAAAAGAAGAAAAGTCCATCGGCATTTCCTATACCTATACTGAACCATTCATCTGGTTCGAATATGTCTTAGAAACAGCTAAATTAGCTAAAGAACAGGGATTAACCAATGTTCTGGTTACTAATGGCTCTGTTAATCCTGAACCGTTGTTAGAATTATTACCTTATATTGATGCCCTTAATATTGATATAAAATCTTTTGAACCAAAGTTTTATACGAAATATTCCAAAGGAGAACTATCCCCTGTTCTAAATACCGCTAAATTATCGAGAGAAAAAGGTAAATTGGTCGAAGTTACCAACCTGATTATTCCTACTTTAAATGATAACGAAGAAATATTACAGGAATTAGTGAACTGGATAGCGAATGAATTAGGGGATGATACGCCGACTCATTTTTCAAAATATTACCCACAATATAAAATGACTCTTCCGCCTACACCAGTATCAACCCTGAAAAAGGCTTACGAGATTGCTATTTTAAAATTAAAGTATGTCTATCTTGGAAATATCTGGGATATAGATACAAACACTACCTTTTGTCCTAATTGTAAGAAAAAACTGATTATTCGAGAGGGATATTCATTGACCGAGTATAAGATAAAAAATGGTAAATGTGAATATTGTCAGGAGGTAATTTATGGCGTGGGATTGTAAAAAAATTTTTGGATTTTGGCTGTTGAATATTGGATTTATTTTACTTCTTACTTTCACTTCAGGTTGTGGGAAAAAAAAGCAACTCTTCTCTAAGACTCAAATGGTAATGGGCACAATCGCTGAAATTAAGGTAATAGATGATGACCCGCTCCGTGCAGAAGAAACGATTAAAAGATGTTTTGAACGAATTAAAGAGATTGAAGATAAAATGTCAAGTCACAATCCTGAGAGTGAGTTATCCCTTCTTAACCGTAATAAAAAGATGAAGGTTAGTAAAGACCTTTTTTATGTTCTGGAAAAGTCCGTAGCCTATTCTAACTTAAGCACTGGTGCGTTTGATGTAACGATTGGACCGGTTACAGAATTATGGGGATTTAGAGAAGATAAAGGGATAATTCCGACACGAGATAAAATTGCCCAAAAGGCAATATTGGTTGATTATCGGCAGGTGAAATTAAACCCGCGAAATCGGGAGGTTGTTTTAGGACTTGAAGGGATGAAAATAGATTTAGACGGTGTAGCCAAAGGCTATGCTGTAGAAGAAGCAATTGACATTATTGAATCGGCTGGAATTAAAGATGCCTTAGTGGATATTGGGAGAAACATTAAGGCTATTGGTAAAAATCCTTATGGGAAACTCTGGCAGATTGGAATTCAACATCCACGCAAAGCAAATGAAATTTTAGGTGTTTTTCCTCTAAAAAATATGGCCGTGGCGACATCAGGTGATTACGAACACTTCTTTATCGACAAGGGTAGAAGATACCATCATATCATTGACCCCAAAAGCGGCTATCCAGTAAATCTATGCATAAGTGTGACGATAATCACGCCGTCGGCAATGATTGCGGATATTCTCTCTACCGCAGTATTTGTCTTAGGCGAGAAAGCAGGAATGGAATTGATTGAAAAATTAGACACAGTGGAAGGCATTATTGTCTCAGATTCTGGAATAACGGTTTCGCCAGGGATTAAAAATAAAATAAAATTAAGTAAATTTCCTTAATTCAGCCACAGAGGGACAGAGTTCACCGCGAATTAGAGAAATTAGCCACAAATGGACACGAATTAACCTGTGCCATTCGATAAATGTAGTGCGAACCTTTAGGTTCGCTTTCCTGCTTGCCAGAAGCGAGGCTAAAGCCTCGCACTACAAATCTTTCCCACCTGTGCGATTAGACTAATTCATCGCAGAGACGCAAAGGAAAAATGTAAGAGTTCAGGTAGGATAAAAATAAGGAGAAAGGGAGAAGATGGAGAAGTGGAGAAAAGAAGAGTTAAGTGATAGGATTATTAATGCCTGTATTAATATCCATCAAAAGTTAGTGTCGTGTTGA
>JBFLXS010000038.1 GCA_040755795.1 bacterium
CTTTGAATTTAACCACTGAGTTTATAAAGTTTATAAGTATATCTTTTGATTGTTTACTTCCAAATACCTTTTTAAAGGCAAAGTCTGTTTTTACATCTAAAAACTGCATATTTTTATTCCTCCTTGAATTCGTGTTTCGTAATTTGTAGAATGAATAACAAACAATGAATAGTTACATTTTTATCTCTAATTTCAGGTCTAACTCTCACTTATCTCCCCCAAATCCTATTTTGCAGAACCCTAATCATAGAGAACGCTCCCGGATAAAATTTACTGACCTGTACAGGTAGAAAATCTTCATCAGAGAGTAGAAAACAGGGGTTAGGTGTCTGGCCTCTGACCTTTGTTTTCAGTCTTCTTTTCCTTATCCAGTTGCAATGCCTTAACAAATGCCTCAACGGACTCTTTATCTTTACCCAATTGCTCATAGAGGTCGCCCAGTGTATAATACAATGAAGCATCCGTCTGGTCTAAGTCGATGGCTTTATTTAACTCCAAAACCGCTTTTTCGTAATCTTTCTTTTCAATATAATCATCTACTTTTTTAAGGATTTGTTGTTTTTGAATACCTACATCCTCTTGTAATTCCTGCATACTGGTAATAATCTTTGGTTGTTCTACTTCTTTTTTGGCAGGACAACCACTCAATATAAATCCTATTAATATAAAAATTACCCATTTATTCATAACTAAAAATTAATTATACATTAAATATTTTTACCTGTCAACTTTTTTCTTCTTGACTTTTTATAAAATTTATGCTAATGTAGTAATTGAAATGGTTATTGATTTAGAACAAAAGGATAGTTTAAGATTTATACTTAAACAGAAATCCAGAGATTATTATTTTAAATTCTTTTCTATTCTTAATGAACTTAATAAGATTCAGACAGGCGGAGATGTAGTCTATCATGCTCAACATGGAATTAAACATTGTGAAATCGTAGAACAAAACCTGAATGACCTACTCCCGGCTACCCTCAAGCGTAAAATGAATCATAAGGAGATATTTTGTATATTATCGGCGGTTTGGTTTCATGATGTTGGAGAGATATTTGATGAAAAAGGTAAAGGATATACCCATATTAGAAGTCATGATTATATTTATAAACATTATGAAGATTGGAAACTTGATGAATCTAATGCACATTTCATTACACAAATTTTAAAGGAATCCGCAAAAGAAACAGAAGAAAAAATAATATTAGAAGATGACCGAACTTTAGTCAGGTTTTTAGCTTATTTACTTCGGCTATCAGATAAATTAGATATTGGAAATAGCAGTGTGCCTCGCGAACTTCTTACCCCCTGGAAAAGGTCATTTAGAGACCACACCGTGCTATCTCTTTTAAAGGAAAGATTTGATGTTGATTTGAAAATTGATTCAGAACACTGGATAATTTGTGCCTATTTAACCCCAAAATCAGAACTACTTGCTAACACAGAACTTATAAATGATATTTATGATAAGATACAAATAAGATTAAATAAAGAACTTGATTCTTTCAAAGAAGTTTTTTATCAAAATGGCCTGGGCTATCAAGAAATTAAACTCATTCTTTCATCAAAAATTAAAGAAAAGGAAGTTTTGGTAAAAAACAAACCCCTCCAGATTTCCCCTTACAAATTCCTTCATTATTATGAAACTTACGATAAAGATTTATTTTGGGGACGAGAAGAGGATATTTCTAAATTTGTAGGTCATATTTTGATTAATAAATTAGTTGTTATCTATGGAGATGCCTTGATAGGAAAGACATCTTTGATTAAAGCAGGAATTATTCCAAAATTATCCGAAGGGAATATTGCTATTTACACCCATTGTAACCGTGACCCGTTGAATTTGATTAAAGAAGAGGTTGAAAAGGAATTCAAACGGGAGAGAATCCGAAGCTTCAAATTAGATAAATCATTATCATTAGTAGATTTTTTCAAAAATATCGATTTGCCTTATTCTATTATTATCTTTATTGACCATTTTGAGAATTTCTTTAAACAGGTAGGCAAAGAGGTACAAGAAGAATTTATAAATGAAATAGCAACCTGCACTTGTGCCGATAAACCTTTAGTTAAATTTATATTTGCCATACAAAAAGATTTTTTTGTTCATCTGGGCAGTTTTAAGGATAGATTACCGGAGCTATTTCAGAACGCCTTTGAATTAACAAAACTTACTGAATCTCAGGCATTAGAGGCAATTGAATGTCCAGCCAAATTGTTTAATATTGAATATGCCAGAGAACTTTTAGAGGCATTAATCTGGGATATTAGAGATGAGCAAGATTTAATCCAGCCAATTCATATTCAAATCGTATGTAATAAATTAGTCCAAACCCTGAATCCTGAGTTGTTAAGGGATATATTACCCCAAACAATAACTTACGAATGGTATGATGACCTGGGTGGAGTTCAAGGGATTTTATCAGATTACCTTGAAGATACCTTAAGAAAAATGAACGAGCTCTCTCCAGATGAAAAAGAGCAGGCAAAAGGTATTTTGAAGGTAATGGTTACTTCTTTTGACTCACATCCAGAAATGAATATCCAGCAAATCTGCTCTTTTATTAAAATTGAAGAAGATAAATTAAATATGATATTAGATTGTTTAGTAAATTATTCCCTACTGCGAAAAGTAAAAAAGGATACCTATGAATTAATTTCCGGTTATTTAATTAATAGTATTACTAAAAAATGGCTAACTCGAAAAGATATAGAATTACGGCAGATTATTGAAAGTATCAATAAGGCATTAGACGATTGGCGGGCACATCATTGGCGAATGGATATTAACTTATTGAGTAAGGCATATCTATATCGAGAAGATTTACCTGCATCAGAAGAAACATTAGAACTTTTACTGCGTAGTTCTCTGGAACACAATTTCCCGGCGTGGTTCTGGATTCGTAAGATTGAACCTGACAAACTCAAGAAAGTGCTTGTTGATGCTATCAAAACAGCAGATAGTAATGGGATAAAGAGAATTATTGATATTTTAGACAAAGATGACATTTTAGCCTTAGACCATCTTATTCTTAGATTAAATGACCCGGTAACAGAGGTAAGAAAAGCCGTTATAGAGGCTTTGGGTTGTCTGAAGGACACAAGAACAATAGACTATCTTTTGCAAAGATTAAGTGATTCAGATTTAGATGTTCGAGATGGGACGATAAAAGCCTTATGTAATTTTGGTAGTTCAAGGATATTAGAGATATTTATTTCTCAATTAGAAAATTCAGACTGGCGAGTAAGAAAGGCGGCCGCAGATGGTTTAGGGATTTTAAAAGCATCTAAATCGTTGGAATTATTATTTACAAAAATCAATGACCCGGACTCTGAGGTTAGAAAAGCAGCTGTAACGGCTCTGGGTAAACTGGGTAATCTCAAAGCACAAACACCACTTATTCGTCGATTGAAGGATTCTCACGCAGAGGTAAGAGAGGCGGCGGCTAAAGCACTTGGGAATCTAAGTAGTGTCTCTGCCGTTGATGACCTTTTATTATGTTTTCAGGATAAGGTTTGGCGAGTAAGAGAAGCCGCGGCTATTGCCTTAGGTAAATTAAGGGATGAAAAGGCATTAGAGCCTTTATTAGAAATGGCGAATGACCCGGATACAGATGTTCGTAAGGCAGTTGCTGATGCACTCGGTAATTTACAAACACCAAGAACGATACAAATCCTATTTGATATGCTCAAGGAACCTGAATGGTGGAAAAAAGAAATGGCCAGTATTGCCCTTGGCAAATCAAAAGATGCAAAGGTGTTAGAACCTTTTCTGGAAGGATTAGATGACCCGGATTGGCGAGTTAGAGTTATAATGGCTAATGGGCTAAAATTACTAAATATAACTGATTCAAAAATAGAAGATAGTTTAATTGAAAGACTTCGTGACCCACATGAAGAAGTTCGAAAAATGGCTATCCTTGCCTTAGAAAATTTAGGCACGGAAAAAGCCATCACACCAATTATATCCTGCGTTAATGATTCTTATGAACCAGTCCGAATAGCCTGCGTTCAAACACTTGGAACTATTGGTAATTTAGATGTTTTAGAACCTTTGCTGAATGGAATCAATGATAGTTCTCCAGATGTTAAAAATGCCTGCCTGGTGGCATTACAAAAAATTGATGAAAAATTCTATCGCAAAAATATTGTGGATAGTAGTGAGGTGTGAAATTAAACATTTCCCAATAGTTCTAATTTTTGTGCCTTCTTGCAGGTAATCTCTCATTTCACTGACCTTTTACTGCAGGTTAAAATTTTTCTTGACAATTAGATAAATTTAGTGTTACAATCTGTCATTAAATATCAAAAGGGGTCAGACCCTATTTACAAAAAGGAGAAAAAATTATGATAGAATTACCAAAAGAAAAATATACTGGTAAAATTGGTGAAGTCGTTATTGGCAAAGATTTAAAGGTTGGCGGCGAAAATACCTTTCCTTTTTATACCTTCGAAGGGGATTTGCCAAATGAACCCAGAATCGCATTGGAAGTCTATGACATCGAGCCAAGAGACTGGCCACAGGCTTGCCTTGAGCCATTTAAAGAGGTGGTTTCTGACCCGGTTGCCTGGGCAAAAAAATGCGTAGAATACGGGGCGGATATGATTTGTGTTCAATTGATTGGCACTGACCCAACCGCTGAGAATAAATCCGCGGAAGAAGCCGCAGAACTTTGTAAAAAAATCGCCGAGGCAGTGAATATTCCTATCCTTGTCTGGGGAAGCGGAAAAATAGAAAAGGATGCAGAGGTATTGAAAAAGGTCGCTGATGCCACTCAAGGTAAAAATCTGGTTTTAGCCCCTGTTCAGGAAAATAATTATAAAACAATCGGTGCGGTCGCCATTGGTTATAAAAATAAAATCTCTGCCTCTGCTCCGATGGATGTGAATTTATCCAAACAACTCAATATCCTTCTTTCAAATCTTGGTGTTGCGGATGACCAGATTATCATTGACCCTACTGCCGCTTCACTCGGATATGGAATTGAATATGTCTATTCAATTATCGAGCGAGCCAAACAGGCCGCTCTTACCCAAAATGATGTAAAATTGCAAATGCCCATTGTGGTTAATCTTGGCAAAGAGGCATGGAAGGTAAAAGAAGTAAAGATACCCGAATCTTATGAGGCAAAACTGGGCAATATTGGAGATGCCAGAGAAAGAGGTATCCTCTGGGAAGCCATCTCGGCTATGGGTTTGCTAATCGCCGGGGCAGATATTATTATCATTCGGCACCCAGAGACTCTAAAATTAGTTCGCAAGATTACAAATAAATTATTGGGTAAGGAAATAGAAAAAACTGCTCTGGAAAAACCAAAAGAAGAAATTAAACCCACGCCAGAAATACCAAAAGTTGCACTCCCAACAGATGTGTCTGAAGTGATTTTAAAACTTACGCAAGAGATAGAAATCCTAAAGAAACGATTAGACGAACAAAAACCAGCCACGGTTAAGATTATTATTGAAGGTCCGGCAGAGGTCATAATCGAAAAAGTGGGTGAAGAAAAATCAACCGTTCCCTTTGTTGAGATGCCTGTTAAAAAAAAATCAGTCATCTCTCTTAAAGAAGTGATTATCGACGGGGTAGTTGAAAAATTTAGCTATGACTACGAGGCACGAGTTGAAGGGCAAAAGGTCTCCTGCAAATTTGGAACAACAGGTGTTTGTTGTCGGATTTGTGCTATGGGACCCTGCCGAATCTCACCAAAAACCGATAAAGGCTTATGCGGGGCAACTCCTGATACGATTGCGGCAAGAAATCTTATCCGAATGATTGCTGTTGGCTCATCATTATTTACTGATTATACTCGTTCTGCGGTAAAAAGAGTAGAATCAGAAGAGATAAAAACTTTTGCAGAAGAATTTGGCAGACATTCCGGAGAACCAGGATTTCTTAAATCTGTCCCGAAAAAAATATACAATATCTGGCAAAAAATGGATATTCTTCCCCGCGGCATCGACCGTGAAATTGTTGAATTGATGCATCGAACCCATATGGGTGTTGACCAGGATTTTAATAATCTCTTACAGTGTGGTTTGCGAGTTGCTCTCTCCTCTGGTCTGGGAAGTACATTTATCGGCTCACAGGTTAAAGAGGCATTATCCTCGCCAAAACAATTATCCACATTTTCACTTAATTTTATAGAAAAAGATGCCTTCAATATTATTGTGCCTGTGGATTCACTCGAGGCCTTTTATCAAGCCGCTGAAGAAACTGAGATAAAAGCCCTTGCCAGACAATTGGGCATTCCAAAGATAAAAATTATAAATTTAGAAGATGTCATCTCCCAGGAAATGGCAATGATGACGGGCGCAATTGATGTCATTGTGGCTGATGAAACAACACCAATTTCCGCATTACTCATTGCCTCCTGCTACCATACCCGCGCATTTACACTAACTTCAATAGATATTGCCGGCGTAAAGAAGATGGATAATGCCAGTTCTATCTTAAAAAAGGCATTAGCCAACATCCAGAATCGCGGGGCAATGAACATCACGGAAAATGAACTGGAAATTACCTCAAAACTCCCGACTAATACAGACAAAATAAAGGGAATAGCGATTGTTTTAAACTGCAAAGGAGACTATACGGAAACGATTAAAGAGCTTATTGCTAATGATATTCTTGTTTTGCATGCGGGATGTGGAAGTTTGGAATTGGCTAAAAGTGGTTTGTTCAATAAGTCTGCAGTCCAGTTTGCCGGGAAAAATCTTGCCGCCTTTTGTGAGCAAGAGAATATTTCACCGTGCATTTATGTAGGCACCTGTATGGACATATCAAAGGTGATAGTGCCAATGATGTCTTTGCAGAATATTTCGGCAATCATCCCGGAATGGATAGGGGAAAAGGCGATTGCCCAGGCATTTTTTATGCTTGGTTGTGGACTACCAATTATTCTGGGCAAAGACTTCTGGGTAAGTGGGACTAAAGAATTAGTTAATCTCCTTTACAAAGATAACCCACTTGGGACAAGGTTTATTTATAAAGAAGATAACATAGCCCAGGAAACATTAAATCTTATAAAAACATAAGCGTTCAGCAATCAGTCATCAGTTGTCAGCATTTAGCCATCTTTTAGCTAAAAAAGCGAACTGATTACAGGAGAAACGGACATGAGCCAAGGCTCACAAAGGGCAATGAAAATGGGAGAAGGACAACCCCCTAACCCCCTTTATTAAGGGGGAATATCTGTTCTACACCAGAGGATACGAGTCTGTGGATACTATACTAATTCGCTAATCTCTAATTCACTAATTCGCTATTTTCAGGGGAAACGGCCATGCCCCTGCAGGGCACAAATGACGATGAAAAATAATAGCACGCTGATGACGCTGATGAGGCGGATATTCGCGGATATAAGATAGAAAAATGAGAAAAAATCAGCGAAAATCCGTTAAATCCGTGTCATCCGTGTTCTATTCTTACGGCTATTTTCAGGAGAATAGTGGTAGGAAATAGAAGGTGGGAGGTTAAGGAGATAGGCGTGAGGAGTGATGTTTTCTTTACTTTCTACTTTCTACTCTCTACTTCCTTATTTTTCAGGTAAACATTTAAACTAATTGGAGGTAAAAATAGTGGTTGTAACAACAGAAAAAGAAAAAAAAGTAGAAAAAAAGATTGATGAGTTGACCGGAGATAAGGCATCGATGGAAATGCTACAAAAAGCCAGAACGGCTAACATTGAGACCGTCTGGGATAGACACGAGAAGATGAGTCCGAGGTGTAAATTTGGGGAAGGCGGAATATGTTGTCGGGAATGCGGAAAAGGTCCCTGTCGAATTACGTCTAAGGCACCACAGGGTGTTTGTGGTGCAGATGACGGTTTGATTGCCGCAAGAAATCTGGCTAAAATGACCGCAGGTGGCTCTGCCGCTCACTCAGACCACGGTCGTGCTGTTGCTGAAATATTCCTCGCCGCGGCTAAAGGAAAAGCCCCTGGCTACCAGATTAAAAATGAAATAAGACTTCATCAGGTCGCAAAATTATTTGGGATAAACACCGTAGAAAAGACAAATCAGGAAATTGCCATTGAAGTTGGCGAACTTGCCTTATCAGAATTTAGTAAACAAGATGATGAATTAACATTCATTAAACGAGCCCCGGAAAAAAGACAGGAAATCTGGAAAAAACTGGGGATTGTCCCAAGAGGTATAGACCGCGAGGTAGTTCATCTAACGCATCAGATTCATACCGGGGTAAGTGATGATATTGAGGATATTTCTTTAGCCAATTTCAGGTGTGGTCTGGCAGATGGTTGGGGAGGGTCAATGATTGCGACTGAACTTCAAGATGTCCTTTTTGGCGCCCCTGTCCCCGTGAGGTCACGGGTCAACCTGGGTGTGCTTAAAGAAGATGAGGTAAATATCATTGTTCATGGACATGAACCGATATTATCTGAACTGGTCGTTGCCGTTTCTTCAGAGCCAGAAATGATTCAATTAGCAAAAGAGCAGGGAGCAAAAGGTATAAATATTGCAGGAATTTGTTGCACGGCAAATGAAGTCCTTATGCGACACGGCATTCCACTTGCAGGTAATTTCTTACAACAAGAACTGGCAATTATGACTGGCGCGGTGGAGGCGATGATTGTTGATGTCCAATGTATTATGCAATCCCTGACTGCGGTTGCCTCCTGTTTTCATACCAAAATAATTACCACCTCAAAAAAGGCAAAAATTCCAGGTGCAATCCATATCGAGTTTGATGAACACGATGCCATAAATACCGCAAAAGAGATTGTTAAACGGGCTCTCTTGAATTTCAAAAATCGCAAAAAAGATGTCGTTATCCCAAAACAATCTATGGAATTAATTGCCGGCTTTACCCATGAATATGTCAATTATATGCTTGGTGGAAGGTTTCGGGCTTCTTACCGCCCACTTAATGACAATGTTATCAATGGTCGGATAAAAGGTGTGGTTGGAATTGTAGGATGTAATAATCCAAAGGTGAAACATGATGCGGTGCATCTTGAGGTTACCAAAGAACTTATTGCCAATGATATTTTAGTTGTGCAGACAGGCTGTGCGGCGATAACCTGTGCTAAGGAAGGATTATTATTACCAGAGGCCGCGGCGAAATATGCGGGTAAGGGATTAGCTGAGGTCTGTGAGGCAGTTGGTATGCCACCTGTGCTCCATTGTGGTTCCTGTGTGGATAATTCCCGCATCCTTATTGCCTGCACCGAGATGGTTCATGAAGGCGGACTTGGGGATGATATTTCAGAATTACCTGTAGTTGGAATCGCACCAGAATGGATGTCCGAAAAGGCAATCGCCATTGGGCATTATGTTGTTGCCTCTGGAATTTTTACCATATTTGGCGTCACCTATCCTGTCATTGGTAGTGAATCAGCAAAGAAGATGGTTTTTGAAAAGTATGGCGAGCTTGTCGATGGCAAATTCGCTTTAGCCGTTACTCCATCAGAGATTGTCAATCTCACGATTGACCACATCAACAAAAAACGCAAGGCACTTGGAATTGATAAACCCAAAGAAAGAATATTGTATGATATGGAGATGAGACGAGAACTTAAGTTTTAGGAAAGGGGGCTTTGGGGTTAGACCCCACCATCTTTCCATCCATATCGTTTTTGGAGGACAGGTAGAGCTTTCTATATTTTAGAGAGGTATATTTTGTGATTTCCTGTTACTATCAACTCAGGTTATCGGTTATCAGGTTATCGGTAAAGAGCAAGCAGTAGCCTGCTATCTCAAATTACCGATTACTGATTACCGATTACCGATTACTTTAAATAATCACAATTTATACCCCACTGGAGTATAACATTTCGCTCCTATGGAGCTTATCCCTTTTATTGGTTTGGTTTATCTATAAACATAGTGCTCCTAACGGAGCTAAAAGAATTAAAGTTGTAGCGTCGTCCAATAATAGCTACATCCAAACGATTTAAGCAATAGAGGGTAGGTCTCCCCAATGCTCCTGATTTCTTATTGACAAAGATAGCAATTTATGATACACTTTTTTAATGCAAACAACAGAAAGAAAGGGGTGAATTTAATGGAAACGATCGAATATAGAGGTGAGGTTCTTTCTGATGGACATCTTTCCTGTCCCCAGAAAGTGAAGAAACACCTGCATTTGTTCAACGGTTCGAGAGTAAAGGTAGTCATATCACTATTAAAACAAGAAAAAGTCACTCAAGCAAATAATGATTTGGAGATACTTAATCAAAACTCAGAATATCTCAATCAGGAAGCAGAAGATGTTCTTAGTTATCAGGTAATGCTATGAAGAGAGGGTATCTTTATCGAGTTTATAAAGGATCGCCTACTGATCCTAAGAGATTTCGAGTATTTGTAGTTGTAAGTCGTCAAATCCTTATTGATTCTAAATTCTCTGCCGTAATTTGTGCTCCTGTTTATAGCAGATATGATGGGCTATCTACTCAAGTAAAAATAGGCATTAAGGAAGGATTAAAGCATGAAAGTAGCATTCACTGTGACGAACTTATAAGCATACCAAAAATATCCCTTATCAATTTTATTGGTTCTTTATCCCATAGTAAAATGTTTGAATTGAACGAAGCATTAAAGGTAGCTCTTGAACTTCCAGACTCCAGGAAGGAATAGGAAACGATAAATGAAATGAGAAGGTTATTGAATAATGTTCACCCCAGGGGGGTATGTGTTTAGCGTGCTTTGTCATTCCCGCCCCGAATGTGTCATTCCTGCGAAAGCAGGAATCCATCTGAAAGAATAGTAACCGTTCAGGTGGTAATTCACCGCAGAGACGCAGAGGAACAGAGAAGACATGGAAATAAATCAGATAACAGAAAAGATTATTGATGCAATCATTGTCCTACATAGGACATCAAAGCCAAATTTGTTAATCAATTATGATATGTCGGTCCTCAAAAGCTTGCACTGATGAAAATCCGTGATGGAATTCTGCCTCTGGTAAATAGTTTTTAATTTTTTCTCTGCGTCTCTGTGTCTGTGCGGTGAACGGTTACAAAGAATATTGAATATCGAATGTTGAATATTGGTAAGCGTTCAGCCGTGTCCATCAGAGGGGACAATATCAACTCAAAACTCAAATGTCAAAACTCAAAACCTCATCTCAAAACCTTAAAACTAATAGATTCATTGAGATTTATTGCGACTGATGGAGAAGTTTTTAGTTGTAGTTTTGAGCTTTGTTTCATTTAATGTCCCATAGGGACAATATATTGGTAGAAATAAATATCATACAAATAATGTCCCATAGGGACAATATATTGGTAGAATTTTTCCTGATTGATTTGTCTATCTATTCCTACCGATATTATGTTCCTAACGGAACGATTATTCTCATGCCTTATTTATGGGTATTATCCTGTGTAGACTTCCAGTTAATAACCGCTATAAGTTGTAGTTTTGAGCTTTGCGTTTTGAGATTTGAGTTAGAGGAATATATTTTTATCTATACCTGAACGGTTACAAAACAAGTTATTTACCTAAAGAAGAATTAAGGTAACTATTCACCACGAAGGGCACGGAGAGCACGAAGTGAAATTTGATGAATTATCGAATAGAGTCATTGGATGCGCTATAGCGGTGCATCGAACTCTTGGGCCAGGTTTGCTTGACACCGTGAAGAGTGATAATTCACAATTGACAATTCACCATTCACCATTATTAAGGAAATTTAGGGAAGAAATTGTGAATTGTGAATTGTGAATGGTGAATAGTTACCAATTCTTTTATAAAATAGGGCTTTACGAAATTAAAAGTAAGTAATCGGTTAACTGAATTGGTAACTAATTACCAAATCAAAGGAGGAAATTAGAAATGCAAATATTAATCTTTTTATTTATCTTTTTTATCCAGAGTGTAGTTTGGGCTAAAACAATCAATCCACCCATAGATATAAAGGTTACTCAAGACACAGGGAAACATTCATTTAATATCACCTGGAAATCACCAGCCGGTGAGGAAATAGTGGCTTATTTCTATAAACTCGACCAGCAACCTAATACTAACTGGACAACAAATCCCTACATTAAGAATTTAAGGGTAAGTGGAAGTGGGGGACACAGGCTTTATTTGGCGGCGAGTGACCGTGAAGGAAATGTTTCACCATATCAGGTGGTAGAATTTTCTTACGATGCCAGAGCCCCAAAAGGTGGCGAGATTTCAATGACCTTACCTACCTCATATCAAACCGGTGGCTCCCCGGGAATTATTGCGGCTGGAGATGTTAATGGCGATGGATTAAATGATGTTGTATCGGCTAATTATTATGATAATAACATCAGTGTTTTTATTCAACTACCCGATGGAAAATTAGCCACACAAACTACCTATCCCGTTAATCAAGGTCCTTTTGGGGTAGGCATAGGGGATATGAATGCTGATGGGTTAAATGATGTAGTGGTTGGTTGTGCGGCGGCTGATGTTATTCATATCTTTACTCAAAATAAAGGTGGCACACTCACTCAAGCAATGGTATTCCGCACTGAACGAGGCCCTTATGGATTAGCCGTAGGTGATGTTAATGGCGATGGAAGAAATGATATTGTTGTCCCTAATTCAGGGGCAATTTCTATTAGTATTTTTACCTGGTTACCAGAGGTTAAGGAAAGTTATGATTATCTACTTGGTTCTTTTAAAAAATGTGAGAGTCTAACAATGCAACGACAGGGAAATGAAATATTTAGCCATATTGTTTATGCCTCAGGTCCAATTTCATACTGGTTAGCCATTGGAGATATAAATGGGGATGGAAGAGAAGATATTGCGACGGTCAATTATGGAAACAACACCGTGAATGCATATTTTCAACAACCAGATAAGTCTCTTCTGCCAATGGGGGCACTTCAAACTGCGGGTGGAAATCCATCTACGGTTGCTATCGGAGACCTGACGGGTGATGGAATAAATGAAATTGCCGCCTCTGGAGGCCCTGTCTCCATTTTTGGACGAAAGGATGAGACTTCATTTGGACTAATTGGCACGGCGACAAGTAAAGACGGTCGGGCTGGCGGGGTAAAAATAGGTGATATTAATAATGACGGGCGAGCTGACTTGGTAACCACACACGGAGAAACCTTCACTATTTATCTTCAGGATAATAAAGGACATCTCCTTCCTCCCTTATATTTTCCTACCGGTAAAGCACCTGGAGGATTAGCCATTGCTGATGTAAATAACGATGGGTTAAATGATGTTATTACTGGAAATATCAGTGATAACAACATTAGTGTTTTACATCCGATATGGAATAAATAATGTAACCGTTCAGGCTATATATCAAAAGTGTAAGAAAGGGGATAAGGAGATAAGAGTGATATGGAGATAAGATAATAGAAATAGATTGAAATTTATAGAAATAGGTAGAAATTGATTGTGGAAAACAACAAATTTCCATAAATTTCTATTAGTTTCTACTAATTTCAATTTTTTTAATAATATCTCCCTATCTCCTTAATCTCCACATCTCCTTTTGTTACACCACCTGAACGCTTACTAAATAATGTTGTCTCACTATAGATGGCTAAATAGTTACGAGTTTTTTATGTAAAATAGTAAACCAGATACCGGTTATCACTGTAAAAAAGGTAGTTATTGACATTAAAATTAAAGGCGTATATTCTAAAACTACTGAAAAAGGGAAAAGGGTATTTTCTATTCCAAGAAAATCCCGCAGATATGCCTTTATAACCAGGATAAGTAAAATAATGATAATTGTCGTAATCTGAAAGGTGGTTTTTAATTTACCTTTTAACGAAGCGGCAATGACTATACCTTTTGACATCGCAATCATTCTCAGTCCTGTAACCACAAATTCTCGTGTAATAATCAAGATTACCATCCAGGCGGGTATGTGTAACGCTGGCATCTCTACAAAATAAATAAACGCCGCAGAAACTAATATTTTATCGGCTAATGGGTCGGCAAACTTTCCAAAGGTAGTTTCTAATCCATACTTTCGAGCAATCTTACCGTCATAAATATCTGTTATAGCACAGATAAGAAATACCAATAGACTTAGATAATAAGAGTACACATTGTCATAGGCTAAAAATATGACAAAAAAAGGCACCAGAATAATTCTTAATAAGGTTAATTTATTGGCTAAATTCATTAAAGGTTATTATAATAAACTTTTTAAATATTGTCAAACTTTTTCTTACTAAAAAAAGGTTGACATTAGCAATATATTTTTATATAATATTTCATTACCAAATTTAAAATTTAACTAAATAATGGAGGTTTTTAAAATGGCAACAAAAAAACACATCTATTTTTTTGCTCAGGGTGAAGCAGAAGGAACTAAAGATATGAAAGAACTTTTAGGAGGTAAAGGAGCCGGGTTAGCTGAAATGACCAATATCGGCATACCAGTCCCCCCAGGATTTACCATTACGACAGAGGCATGTGTCTATTATGACCAGCATCATGGTGCCTATCCTCAAGGGTTAGAAGAAGAAATTGAAGAGAATATGAAAAGGTTAGAACAAGTAATGGGTAAGAAATTTGGGGATGTTGATAATCCACTTCTTGTCTCGGTTCGCTCAGGGGCAAAAATATCTATGCCCGGGATGATGGATACTATCTTAAATCTCGGATTAAATAACCATACCGTAGAAGGATTGGCTAAAAAGACTCAAAATCCTCGTATGGCTTATGATGCCTATCGCCGACTTATCCAGATGTTTTCAAATGTCGTTTTAGGCATAAAACATGAAAATTTTGAGTTTATCTTAAACGAGGTGAAAGAAGAGGAAGGAGTAAAACTTGATACTGAGCTGTCGGTTGAGGGGCTCCGGAATGTCCTTGCCCGATATTTAGCTATGCTTCGGGAAAAAGAACAAATTCATTTTCCTCAGGAGCCAAAGGAGCAACTTAAGATGGCCATCAATGCCGTGTTTGAATCCTGGGATACACCAAGAGCAGTAACTTATCGCAAGTTGCATAAAATACCTGATAATTTAGGCACAGCAGTTAATGTTCAAGCGATGGTGTTTGGGAATATGGGGGAGACATCAGGAACCGGTGTTGCCTTTACCAGAGACCCTTCTACTGGTGAGAAAAAGTTTTACGGCGAGTATTTAACTAATGCTCAGGGTGAAGATGTTGTCGCAGGAATTAGGACACCAAAACCGATTGCCGAATTAGAAAAAGATTTACCCCAGGCATACAAACAATTAGTTGATATATACCAGAAACTTGAGGGACATTATCGAAATATGCAGGATATTGAGTTCACAATTGAGAATGAGAAATTATATATGCTTCAAACTCGAACCGGTAAAAGAACCGCTCAATCTGAAATCAAGATTGCTGTTGATATGACTAATGAAGGGTTAATTACCAGAGAAGAAGCAATAATGCGTGTTCAACCACAACAATTAGACCAATTGCTTCATCGACATATTGACCCCAAAGCGAGCGTCGAGGTATTAGCTACAGGGTTACCGGCATCGCCAGGGGCGGCGTGTGGGATGGTAGTTCTTACTCCAGATGATGCCTGCGAATGGGTTGAGGCAGGTAAAAAGGTCATTTTAGTCCGAAATGAGACTTCACCAGATGACATTCACGGGATGGCGGTGGCTGAAGGGATATTAACCGCACGTGGTGGAATGACTTCACATGCCGCAGTTGTCGCTCGTGGTATGGGAAAATGTTGTGTTGCGGGCTGTGAAGCAATTAAAGTAGATGAACATGGAAAGAAATTTGAAGTAAAGGGGAAAATAATTAAAGAAGGTGATTTTATCACCCTTGATGGCTCTACAGGTCGGGTAATTTTAGGCAAGGCACCCACGATAGACCCAGAAATGAGTGATGAGGCAAAAACATTACTCCTCTGGGCAGATGAAATAAAGAGATTAGGTGTCAGAACTAATGCCGATGACCCAAAATCAGCCGGCATAGCCCGTGAATTTAGCGCTCAAGGAATTGGACTTTGTCGCACCGAGCATATGTTCTTTGCCGAAGATAGATTACCTATTATGCAGGAGATGATTCTGGCTAAAGATGAAAAGGAAAGAAGAATAGCCTTAGATAAATTATTACCAATGCAAAAGGAAGATTTCACTGGCATCTTCAAAGCTATGAATGGTTTACCAGTAACTATCAGGCTTTTAGATCCACCCTTACACGAATTCTTACCCAAATATGAAGAATTACTGGTAGAACTGACTACTTTGAAGGCAACTAAAGGGGACAAAAATAAAATAGCAGAGATTGAAACCTTGTTACACAAGGTAGAAACTTTAAGAGAGGTAAATCCGATGCTTGGACTTCGAGGGTGTCGCCTGGGGATTACCTATCCAGAGGTCTCTGAGATGCAGGCACGGGCAATATTTGAAGCGGCTTGCGAATTAACTAAACAGGGCTGTAAAGTCCTGCCAGAGGTAATGATTCCATTGGTTGGTGATGTCAAGGAGTTAAAAGTTCAAAAAGAAGTTATTAACCATGTGGCAAAAGAGACATTTGAAAAATACGGCGTTCAAATAGATTATTTAGTTGGAACGATGATAGAATTACCCAGAGCGGCGATTACGGCAGATAAAATTGCTGAGGAGGCAGAGTTTTTCTCCTTTGGCACAAATGACTTAACGCAAACCACATTTGGTTTTTCCAGAGATGATGCCGAAGGTAAATTCTTAGATAGATATCTGGAAACGGGTGTCTTACCCCAAAACCCGTTTGAAGTTTTAGACCGCGAAGGTGTTGGTGAATTAGTCAGGATAGGGATAGAAAAAGGACGACAGACAAAGCCAGGACTTAAGGTTGGTATTTGCGGTGAACACGGTGGAGAACCTAATTCTGTAGAATTTTGCCATTTAGCCAATATGACCTATGTCTCCTGCTCACCATATCGAGTGCCCATTGCCCGCTTAGCCGCCGCACAGGCGAAGATAAAAAATGGGTAAAGAGCGAATTAGAAAGTTAGAGATTAACTCGTAGGGTTAAACCAGCGTTGACACTTTTAGGATATTAATAAGGTTAACCAAACAAACGAGTAAACGATAAAAAAGCATCTATGTAAAGAAAAGTTAAGAAAAAAAATATCCTCCTACCCCTAAAAAAATCGTTTTTTGACTTTTAGGGCATCCTGGTTGGGGTATGTAGGGATTCTTTCAACCTTGAAATTCGCTATAATAGTTATCTCATTTATCACTTAGACGGGACACCAAATGAACAAAAGTTGCTATTGTTGGTCTAAAGCAAGATATTTCATGATGGGACTCCTTTTATTTTAGATTTTGTTACATCAGTATAACATACCTGTCAATCTATTATAAGGATGCCCGTCTTTACATATTATCTTATCAAATTACTATCCGTATACGAAATTCTTAATCTTCTTCCACCCATTTTACGAAGAATTAGCAAACACCTTTGAATGGGATAGAAATGGTTACCCATCTACCCGACGCAGTCAAACTTCACTTAATTTTTTTCTTGCATTTTTTCTGTTTTTGTGGTATATTATATTTTGTTAAGATTATGGTCTTCAAAATGACCAACAATTATAGATGAGGAGGTAATGAATTATGAAAAAACTATGGATTGGAATTGGTATTGTTGTTGTGGTGGCTTTGGCTATCATCCTCATTGTCACCCAGACAAAGGAGCCAAAGGAGATAAAGATTGGGGCAATATTGCCGTTGACAGGGGATTTAGCTAAGTTTGGTGTCTCTTTCAAAAATGGTATTGATCTTGCTATTTCTGAGAAGTTACACAACAAAAAAATAGGAATAATTTACGAGGATGATCAAGGAAAACCAGACATAGCAGTTTCTGCGTTTAGAAAACTTATTAATTTCCATAAAGTTTCCTTGGTTATTGGTGGAATAATCAGTTCAAATGCTATGGCCATGGCTCCTATTGCTGATAAAAGTAAGGTGGTTCTACTTTCACCTACAGCCACAGCTCCAGAATTAACAAAATTCAAATTTTTCTTTAGAGTGCAACCTTCTGATCTTTTTGAAGGAAAAATTATGGCGAATTTCACTTTCCGTACCTTAAATAACCCTAAGGTAGCAGTGGTCTATGTAAACAATGATTGGGGAAAAGGATTATCAGATGTTTTTATCTCTGAATATAGGAAAGTGAAGGGGAATATTGTTGCTGTAGAATATTTTGATAGAGGAGCAAACGATTTTAGGAGTATCATCTCAAAAGTTAGGTGGTGTCCTAAATTAGCTAAAGTTTGTGAGAGAAAATGTCGATAAAGATAACAGAAGTACATAGTGTATTATTCTGGAGATTTTGTTTGGGAGGTGGAATAACGATGCATCCAATAGAACAC
>JBFLXS010000039.1 GCA_040755795.1 bacterium
ACTTGCCGATAAATATAATAGGTTCATCTCTTCTCCTCCTTTTAGAGATTTATTGTTTCTATTATCTTTAATCGGCAGGAGAAGAGATTTTTTTAACAAAATTTAAAAAATGACGAAACTATAGTTTGATAAAGCAATAGGGAATTATATTGGAGTAAATTTATCTGGCTTCCCAGACAATGGAACTAAATATTGGTGGAGAGTGAAAGCAGGTAATTCATTAGGCTGGAGCAGTTGGTCTTCAGAATGGAGCTTTATCAATGGACCAAGCAGCATACCTGATACACCTACTTTAGGCACTCCTACTAATGGCTCTAACTTCCCTGGGACAAAGGTAGAATTCAGATGGCATGTAGCAGATAGGGCAAACAATTACCATATTCAGGTATCATTGGATAGTAATTTTACTCAACTTATCTTTGATGAGGCAATAGGTAATTACATAGGAGTAGACATAAGTGGATTTCCAGACAATGGCACTCAGTACTGGTGGCGGGTGAAGGCAGGTAATACATTAGGCTGGAGTTCATGGTCTGAAGAATGGAATTTTATCAATGGACCAAGCAGCATTCCTGATACACCTACTTTAGGCACTCCTACTAATGGCTCTAACTTCCCTGGGACAAAGGTAGAATTCAGATGGCATGTAGCAGATAGGGCAAACAATTACCATATTCAGGTATCATTGGATAGTAATTTTACTAAACTTATCTTTGATGAGGCAATAGGTAATTATATAGGAGTAGACATAAGCGGATTTCCAGACAATGGCATTCAGTACTGGTGGCGGGTGAAGGCAGGTAATACATTAGGCTGGAGCAGTTGGTCTTCAGAATGGAACTTTATCAATGGACCAAGCAGCATTCCTGATACACCTACTTTAGGCACTCCTACTAATGGCTCTAACTTCCCTGGTACAAAGGTAGAATTCAGATGGCATGTAGCAGATAGGGCAAACAATTACCATATTCAGGTATCATTGGATAGTAATTTTACTAAACTTATCTTTGATGAGGAAATAGGTAATTACATAGGAGTAGACATAAGCGGATTTCCAGACAATGGCACTCAGTACTGGTGGCGGGTGAAGGCAGGTAATACATTAGGCTGGAGTTCATGGTCTGAAGAATGGAACTTTATCAATGGACCAAGCAGCATACCTGATACACCTACTTTAGGTACTCCTACTAATGGCTCTAACTTCCCTGGTACAAAGGTAGAATTCAGATGGCATGTAGCAGATAGGGCAAATAATTATCATATTCAGGTATCATTGGATAGTAATTTTACTAAACTTATCTTTGATGAGGCAATAGGTAATTACATAGGAGTAGACATAAGCGGATTTCCAGACAATGGCACTAAATATTGGTGGCGAGTGAAAGCAGGTAATTCATTAGGCTGGAGTTCATGGTCTTCGGAATGGAACTTTATCAATGGACCAACTGATAAACCTGATACACCAGAGTTAATTCGACCAGAAGATGGAACTAATATACCTGGTAATGTAGTTCAATTTCGGTGGTATCCTGCACCCAGGGCAAATAATTACCATCTACAAATAGCATTGGACAGCAGTTTTAGTAAATTTGTATTTGATAAAGCTATTGGAAATTATATAGGGGTAGATATGTCTGGGTTCCTTGATGATGGTACTCAATACTGGTGGCGTGTAAAGGCAGGAAATGTACTTGGTACAAGCTCCTGGTCTGCGGAATGGAATTTTATTAATGGACCAAGCGGCATTCCTGAATCTCCAATATTGATCCAGCCAAAAGATGGAGTTAATGTCCCAGGTCAAATGATTCAATTTCGGTGGTATCCTGCACCCAGGGCAAATAACTACCATCTACAAGTAGCATTAGACAGCGGTTTTACCAAATTTGTATTTGATAAAGCTATTGGAAATTATATAGGGGTAGATATGTCTGGGTTCCTTGATGATGGTACTCAATACTGGTGGCGTGTAAAGGCAGGAAATGTACTTGGTACAAGTTCATGGTCTGCGGAATGGGCTTTTATTAATGGATTAAGTAATAAACCCAGTCCACCTACAGGTGTGATTGCAAAATCAGGTCCGGGTAGTAGACAGATTACTCTTATCTGGAATGCAAATCCGGAGCCTGAGTTAGATTATTATAGGATTTATTTAGGCACTTCATCTGGTAATTACTTTGGCTATTTTGATAAGGTACCCAAAGAGTGGCATACAGGAGTTATCATCTCTGGTCTTACAAATGGCACTACTTACTATATCGTAGTAACAGCTGTAAATATAAGTGGAGTTGAAAGTGATTATTCTGAAGAGGTAAGTGCAACTCCTGAGGATATAGGAGATACAGAGCCTCCTACTAAACCTACTAATTTGAATATTAATGATCCAGAAACAGGAGAGGAATTAGAATTATCCTGGGATGCATCAATAGATAATGTTGAGGTATCACATTACTTGATTTATCGGCTGACAAATAATTCAGCAGTATCAGAAAGTAATTATGACTCAGGCTTTCCAGTAAGTACTTCTAAAACTAATTATACAGATTATGAGGTAACAGAGGCAAATACATATTATTATAAAGTGCTGGCAGTGGATACCTCAGATAATCGAAGTGGGTTATCGAATTTAGCCGATGCCTCACCAACGGATACACTTGCACCTGCTGAACCAACTAATGTAAATACAACTCCAGGAGATACAATCATAGACCTGTGGTGGACCGCTCCAACAACTAATACAGATAACTCTGAGTTGACGGATTTAGCAGGATATAATATCTATCGTGGCACTTCACCTGGAAATTATAACCCTGAACCAATAAATGGCTTGACATTGATTACCACATTATATTATAATGATACCGGGCTAATAAATGAACAGACATATTATTATATAGTCAAGGCAGTGGATGATAGTGGTAATGAAGGACCTGCATCAATAGAGGTATCTGAAACACCCGTGGGGACTGATACCCCACCTGCACCGCCGACAGATGTTATGATTACAGAAAAAGAAACTGAGTTGCTAATAACCTGGGCTCCAAATCATGAATTAGACTTAGCAGGATACAATATCTATCGAGGAATAGAAAGCGGCAATTACTCCCCTACTCCAATCAATCCATCACTTATAACTACTGAGTCATATACTGATAGGGATGTAGTTGAAAATCAAACTTATTTTTATGTTGTAAGGGCAGTAGATGAGTCAGGACAGGAGAGTGATAATAGTGAAGAGGTATCTGGAATGATAGGAGAAGGGGTAATCTGGATTATTAAGCCTACTTCTTCTAATCCTGCAAGATTATATTTTAATCAGGAACAGGTAACTACAAAGGGATTACCTACAACAAGTATTCAAGATAAAGAACAAGTTATTATAGAATATCATCTTAGCGAAGATTATTTGGATTTATATCCATTAAGCATCATTCGCTTAGAGATAAAAAATTATTATACAGGTGAACTGGTGTATACTGCCTGGGATTATAAGCCTTTCCCTTCAATAACCGATGACCCACATTTTATATGGAATGGTAGAAATAATGATGGTAAGGTAGTACCTAATGGACTATATACTACAACAATTTCTATTTACCTATTTAACATTATCAAATGGTCTACTCAGGAGGGAAGAAACATCATTATCGGTACTAAGGTAAGATTAGGTGGGCAAATAGATAGTACTGCAGAGCCGGGCTTTTTTGAGGTTTATGTCCCGACTAAATATGGCGGTGTATTAACTATCTCTGCACCAGGTTGTACAATAGAGATATTTGACCCGAAAGGTAATCCCTTTACTAATGGGACAGAGGTTGGAGAAAATAACCATGGCTGGTTTACATTTAAAGTAAGCGGGGCGAAAAATTATACTGTGAGTAACACATTTGTTGAAAAAGGAGAAGCAACAACGAGACCTTGGAATGGGTGGTATTGGCCAACAGAACCAAATACTAATCCAAACTTATATGATGATGGATATGCGTTGGATAAGTATGATCAAGTGTATAATACTTCAGCTCAGAATTGGGAAGTCACTAATCATGTAGGAGTAGAACCATGGGAGGGGCATTGTTGGGGATGGTCGATTGCATCCATTGTAAAATCTCAACCTGAGCCTACAGAACAGGATAGTATTAAATTTGACCAAGATGATATGGAAGGATTATATATAGAACTTGCTGATTGTGGTTGGTATGGAAGTGTTCTTGTCGATAATATTCCTTCAGAGCCAACACCTGCATTAGGAGAAAGTGTAGATCGATACGCTGATGATGTCCATATTGCTTTAAGAGACCATATACGTAGAAGTCATATAGCACTGCAGAGCAATTTACGGGGAGTTAATAATCCAAATGAAATTTGGAATCATGCAGTATGGAAATATTCTGCAAATATGGAACAATCTCCAGATCAAAATGATGAGTATGTGATAAAAATAACTATTATAATTTATGCGAATGAAGATTTCAATTATCCAAGTAATGGTACATCAGATCGGATAGAGACTTATACATATATTCTCAAATACACATTTACTGGTGAGATAGATAAAACTTATTTAGAGCAAAATTGGATTAGGGCAGAACACTATGCACTGCAAAATCTATATAAAGTTACCAATAGCATGTGGAATGCCAAAAATCCATTTGTGAGTAAAACTAATGTTGACAATCTATATAAATAAATTTTAAATTAATTATTATACGAGGAGGTTGTTTTAATTATGAAATACAGAATAAGGATACTTTTACTTTTAGGATTGTCATTAGGAACTATGTTAGTATGGGGATTTTCCGATCCTAATACTGTTAATATATCTACCAAATTCATCCCTAAATGGCAAGTAGGCGATTGGTGGGAGGTTCAGGTTATAAAGGAACTTCCAGTTTTATATGGAGATAAACGAGGTATAGAGATAACAAGAATTGTTTCTCTTTTCAAATTTGAAGTGATTAAAATAGAAAATATTGATAAGCAACCACATTATATAATTAAAGTGACTGATTCTACGGGTAATGAATGGATAGATGAATATTATATTTTAAAGATAGAAAAGGCAAATTTTATTCTTAAAAGTTTAATAAATATCCACGTTCAAAAAAACGAAAGGATATCATTATGTCAATATGATAATGATCTTGGCCCAATTGTTTTTTCTCAAACAGTTGGGAATTCCATCCCCTTTGACTTTCCTATATTTATTCCTATCAGGATACTAAAAAAGAATATAAATGAAGTATTAACGATTAAAGAGGAAAAATCTTTCAGAAAGGAAGGTTTACCAGAAATTAAACAGAGAATTGAATTCAAACAGTCATTACATCATGAGAAATTACATCGTAATTTAGAGGTTGTATTAACCACAATAGAAAATGATATTGAACTTAAATGTATTCAAAAATGGGAACCGGGCAAACCTTGGTGGACTGAAGCGAAAAGGGTAAAAGGAGATGAGATACTTTCAGAAGCTGAATTAATTGACTATGGTCATAAAGGAGAAAAAAAGGAAAGATAAAATAGAGATTAAAAAGTAACTTACATTAGAATAAGATTTGATGTTAAAGGAGGCTTTTTCAACATGAAGAACCAATATTTAAGTTTTTTGGTATTAGTGATAGTAAGCATTCCAGGTATCGTATTTGCAGAAAAGGCAGTAAAGAAAGAGACTATACCAGAATTAAAATTTGAGAAAAAAATCAGTACTATTGAACAACCTGTAAAATCAGTAGCACCGCAAGAGTCAATAGAAATTAAGCAACCTTTACCTATACCTAAAATTGAGACAATAAAGGACTTTAAAGTTACGGTAGCAGGATATGGTGATACTGAGATAGTCTTCTTCTCAGCTAATGTAATTCCACTTAAGACTTCACCTGAAGAGATGTATCGAACAGGAGATTATCTCCATGCTAAAGGTGTTTATCGAAGGGATTACCAGACAGAAGTTAATTATATTGATGTGATTAAGATTAATCCGGAAAACTTATCCGAGATTAGCTATTTAAAGATATTCATTAAGGGTACTTTATCTTTATCTTATTATAGTTATGTAGAAGTAGAAGGTGAGATTAGTAATATTCTGTCTCCTGATTCGGTTTTAATAGATAGGTTAACCCATTGGGAAAAAATAGAGATAAATACAGAGGCTATCTATGATGAATGTGCTAATGAGATTATGCTACAAGCAGATATTATTGCCCAAGCAGCAACAGAAAACCCAGAGATAGCTCAATGGCTAAAGAGAGAGTATGGTATATTGGAAATTCCTACAGAATATTTAGAGAAATTAACTATGACTAAAAAGAAAGAAATAGTAGGTTATGATTTTACTAATGAGTTGGTTACATGTACTTTTGAAGGGGATGAATTAATTAAAAATCCAAAATTTGCAGTATCTATGTTTATTAAATGCCTGTATGATGATAAGTATAAGAAAGTAGCAAAAATGCAGATTTCTTTTCGTAAGATTGCTAAGGGACAATTAGGTAGTTATTGAAAGGAGAAATTATAATGCTGAGATTATCTTATTATGGAATAACATTATTATTGATATTACTATCATCTGTCTTAAATGCTCAGGCAGATAATAACAACTCTCCTTTTCCTCTCATTGGCATATTTGGCACTTTTGGAAATGGAGATGGTGAACTTCAACATCCATGTGGCTTGGCAGTAGATGAAGAAAATCAATGGATTTATATTGCCGATACCGGTAATAATAAGATAAAGAAGTTCAATCGCTTTGGAGACTTCCAGGATTCTTTCGGAGGAGTAGGTACGGAAGATGGCAAGTTTATTCATCCTTACGGAGTAGCAGTAGATACTACTAATGATGATATTTATGTTGTGGATACGGTCAATCATCGTATTCAAAAATTTCATATTGCTCAAGGGACTTATACATTTATACTAAAATTTGGTGAGATGGGTAGTGGAAATACACAATTTTACTTACCAAGAGATATGGATGTTGGTCATGATGGTAATATTTATGTTTGTGACTCTGGCAACCAGCGAATACAAAAATTTAATACATCAGGAGACTGGTTAAATAGTATTGGTCAAGATGCAGGATTATTATATCCTTATGGATTAGATGTAGATGCTAATGGTAATATTTATGTTGCAGATACTTATCATCATCGTATTGTAAAATTTAATTCAAATGGCAACTTTTTAATGGAATTTGGTACTCATGGAACAGGTCCTGGTGAGTTTTATTTCCCCCGAGATGTAGGAGTAGATAGTAGTGGTAATATCTTTGTTGCTGATACAGAGAATTATCGAATACAAAAATTTGACTCAAATGGTAAATATCTTAACTCATTTGGTGTATTTGTTGACTTTCTATCTCCACAAAAAGTAGTCATAGATAAAAACTATAAACTTTATGTAATTGATTCCAATACTAACAAATTACGCATTTATGATGTAAGTAATTATATAAGCAATGTATTTGCAGAGCCAAATCCTTTCTCACCGGATAATGATACATTCCTGGATACTACCTATATTCATTATACCATTCCAGAACCAGCAAAAATAACTATTACTATTTATGATAATACCAGTAGTTTAGTACGAACTTTATTAGAAAATGAAGAAAGATTTACTTCTTCAAATGCAGAAGAATGGGATGGTAAAGATGATTACGGTATTACAGTTTTTGAAGGAATATATACCTGTAAGATAGACGCAGTAAATGCAGTTAATTATCATGCCCCACAGGTATCATGTGAAGTAATGGTATATTATCCTAAAGGGCAAATTTCAGGGACAGTAACTGATGGGATAAATCCGATAGAAGGAGCAGTTGTTACCGATGGGATAAGATATAATATAACGGATAAAGATGGTAACTATACTATAAAAAATGTCCCAGCAGGTGTTTTTACTGTAATAGCAAGTAAGAGTGGTTACAGTAGTGCAGGGCAACAGGTTATAGTTGGAATAGAAGAGATAGTTACAGGAATCAATTTTATACTGGTACCTATATCTGCCGCAGGACAAATGTCAGGTAAGGTAACTGATGATAAAATGAATCCAATAGAAGGAGCAATAGTATCAGATGGAGATAGACATGACATAAGCAACGCCGATGGTGAGTATACAATAAAGAATATCCCAGATGGGACATATACAGTCACTGCCAGTAAAGAAGGTTTTAAACCAGCATCTCAATCGGTTACAATAACAGATGGAGGAATAGTTGTAGGAGTAGATTTTATGCTTGAATCAGAAGTTAACCATCCACCTGTATTAGACCCAATTGGAAATAAAGAGGTTGATGAAGGTAAACTATTAGAGTTTATTGTTACTGCTACTGATGAAGATGATGATATTTTAATCTTTGAGGTTGAGAATTTACCAACAGGAAGTACAGTTATTGATGCTAAATTTAGTTGGAGACCTGCTTATGACCAGGCAGGAACTTATACAGTTACTTTCAATGTCTATGATGGTAAAGGAGGTACAGATACTGAAACTATTATAATTATAGTAAATAATATTACTCCTCCCCGATATGTTTGGATGTATGAATTTGAAAAATTTGATAATGAGGAAGTAATTAATTATTTATATAACATGGAAATTAATGGGGTATTTCTTAGTCTTGATGTTAGGAAGATTAATGAAGGAAATCCCAATTACTCTGCAACATATACCGCTAAATTACAGGATTTCATTAATCAGGCTAATACTGAAGGTATTGAAGTTCATGCCATGACACTTGAAGCCCCTAATTTTACCTATGAATCAGAGCATCAAAATGGAATAGACCTGGTAGAGGATGTAATTGCATATTGCAGAAATAATCCTCTTTTAGCATTAAAAGGTGTACATATTGATACTGAACCACATGTATTAGATGAATGGCAAAATGGAGACTGGAACAGGCGAGAAATATTGATGCAGTCGTATGTACTGCTACTTAGTAAAATCAGAGATACTTTGGATGCTAATTCTGATGTCAGCCTCCATTTTTCTGCCGCTATTGCCTGGTGGTACAATGAAAAGGCTAATGAAGGAAAACTACCTTCTGGTGATACATTAAACCTGGCAAAATATCTACAAACAGTAGTTCCAATGGTGTATGTCTCACCTGATGGAATAATAAGTCGAGTAGAAGATGAAATTGAGGAGGCAGATACTATTGTAGGTATCAAAGTAGAAGATTTCTTTAACTTTTATAAAGAACTTAAGGATACTATGGTTAAAATTGATAAAGAGTTTGAGAGCAAAACTCATTATAAAGGTATTTCCGTATTCGAATATAAGACAATGAAAGAGCTATATTTATTACCTACAATTACTATCCTTACAGATAAACCTGAATATTATACTAATGATACTCTCACCATAACAGCCTATGTTACTAATCGTGGTAATGATGTTAATGTTGATGTAAAGATTTGGCTAAAACTTCCAACTGATAAGTTAATATCATTGATAAATATGTATAATTATACTTTGAAACAAGGTATTGATTTTGAGGTTGATATATTTTACCATACCTTTGTTGGTAGTGAACCACCTGGAGTGTATCTTGGAGGCAGTCGATTCTTAAATTTAATAACAGGTGCTATTACCAGTGAGGATTTTACCTTTTTTGAATTTTTAGGTAGCTCTTATTAACTACTATATTTATCCGTGCTAATCCGTGTTAATCAGTGGCTGAATAGTTACTTATTTTCAATACATTTATTGTAAGCGTTCAGCAGTCAGCCATCAGTTGTCACCTTATATACAAAAGTGTTATTCTTTGTCAGGACGGATTTTTAATGTTATAGTTTCTATTTAAAACTCAATCCCTTTTCTTCTCTGAATTCCTGAGTCATAAGGATGCTTTATTTTTTTTATCTCACTAACTAAATCTGCTTTTTCAATTATTTTCTGCGTTGCCCCACGACCAGTCAAAACCAATTCCATGCCTGGCGGTTTAGATTCCATTAGTTCTATCATTTCTTCCTCCTTCAAGAAGCCGTCCCGCAAGGAAATTAGAATTTCATCAAGTATCAGCATATCGTAGCGATTTTCCTGGTAGAGATTTTTAATAAACTTCAGTCCCTTCTGGCATTCTTCCCGCATCTCGTTGTAGGTAACCTCTTTGAAGAAATATGGGTGTTTTTTGGCAAACCCAAAAATATCCACTCCAATTTTTTCTAAGATTTGATGTTCGCCAGATTTCCATCGTGCTGGGGCTTTATGGAAATAAACATATCCCACTTTGAAATTATGCCCCTTTGCTCTCACCGCAAGACCAACAGCCGCCGTTGTTTTACCTTTACCTTCTCCAGTATAAATCTGAATCAATCCCCTTTTTTTCATTAAACAATTCACCCCTTTAGAGTTGAAGTAACCGTTCAGGAATATAGCCACAGAGTCACAGAGAACACAGAGGGAATATATAACTACGAATGAACACGAATAATAAAAAGATTTGTAGTGCGAGGCTTTAGCCTCGCTTCTGGCTTCACATAACCGTAGATGCAATCTACGGAAGAAACACATACAAAGGTTCGCACTACATTTATCGAATGTCACAGGTTAATTCGTGTCCATTTGTGGCTAATTTCTAATTCTCTGTGAACTCTGTGCCTCTGTGGCTGAACGGTTACGAGTTGAAATACCGATATTGCCCCTTGACAGTAAATTAATTTTAAATGATTTGGCATAAATTCGTGATATAATCTTTTCTCTTCCTTATTTTGAAAAGAGAAGTAATCAAAATATTTACTTAGCCACTGGCTACCTATTTCATTATAAAGTAAATGGGTTACGCCTGATTTCTTTAAATTATCTATCAGGTCTTTTTTATTTTTGGATTTACGGATTAATTCAAGGATGATATTGGTATCGAATTGCGTACTGACTAATTTATCCTGCTGACAATAGTAACTTCGCACCTCGCCAATAAATAAAATCTTACTTTCTTTTGGTAAATGCTGATTAATATATGAAATAACATCATAATAATCTTTAATAATTGATTTTTTAAGGAGAAATTTTTCACATCCATCTTTTTTTAAGCACATCAGATAAGAATTTTTATAGACAGTTTTTGAGACATTAAATAAATTCCATAACAGGCAAATAGCCAGTAAAAGATAAAGGTATTTGAACTTTGAAATCACATAGCCTATGACAACACATAATAAAACAAAACAAGGCAAACTAAACCTATCTACCGCACAAACATAAGACCAGAACAAAAAGAAAATCCCACAAAAGGTAAGTAAATATTTGAGGTTAAAATCTAATTTTTTAAGTTTCAGAAGGAAGGGTAGAGAAATAATGAATATTGGACCTACCGGGATTTTTACACCCGTATCCATCCCACCCCATTTAAAACATATATTCCAGAAGAAGATAAATGGTTTTAATAACAGGTGTTCTCCCGCACTATATCTGGTCATCTCATGGAGATACCGGCTCTGGTGAATTTGACTCCAATTTTTCCCACCAAAAGTATCGTAAAGCAATGGGAAAACAGGATTACCGGTAAAAATAAGGTTTTTTATCAGCCATGGGACAACAGGTATCAAGGCAAATACCCCAAAAATAATCGTTGTTTTAATTGCTTTTAAAATCCCAGCTTGCCGCCACTTCCCGATTAAAATACTTAAAACTAAAATCCCAAACCCAAACCCGCCAAAATACTTAACACCAATAGATAATCCACAGGTTAGTCCAGACAGCAATAACCATCCATAAGTCTTTTCTTTATACCAAACTAAAATCGCATAAACCGCTAAAATCTCATAAAAAGTAATGGCAAAATCATTAAAGGCAGATGTAGACACAAAAATGGCTAATGGCATACTACAAAAAGATAAAACAGATAAAAAGGCAACCATTGGAGTAAAATATCTTCTCGCTAAAGAGTAAATACTCAATCCCGATAATATCCCAAATAAAAAATGTATTAATTTAGCCAGCAAATCTCCATTTAATAAAAGTCCAAGAGTGAAAAGCATTTCGGTATTAAAGGTATAGTTTGAAAAGCAATTGTAGGGTAGATAAATAATCTTATGATGTTTAACATAAATTTCGGGCACGGCTAAATGATAAACCAGGGCATCAAAGGTAACTGTGGGAACCAGGAGTAAAATTATGGCTAAGATGAGGGTAAGTCCAATGAAAAAACTGCAAATTAAAGAAAAGGGATTTAAATTAATTTTTACAAGAAATTTTCTTAAAAGGTATAAAATTTCACGATAAAAAATGCCCGCTAACAGCACAAATATTAAATAAAAGACCCAATCATAAAGCAAGCCTGATAATCCGAGGCATAACACAAGATAAGATACACATCCCAATCCTAATCCGGTTGAAAATATTAGTTCCTCTAAAAAACTATGTGTTTTAATCTTAAGGATTTTGAGTATCTTCAGCCCCAAACAGAAGGAAATTAGTATCAGGAGGAATAATTGACTAATTTCAGTTAACCTAAGATTCACCAGATTTATCATCTTATTCCTATTAATTTTCAACTAAAAATATAGCCAATCAGTTTATAGATTAACAATGCAGACAAACAAGATGAGGCACAATGAATCTCCGTAGTAGCTAATTCCACTACATCAAATCCAACTACCTTTTTGGCTTGAGTTACTTTAAATAGCAATTCAAGTAATAAATACCAATCTAATCCACCAGGCTCTGGAGTGCCGACTGCCGGCATAATAGATGGGTCTAAAACATCTAAGTCTATGGTGATATAAATCTCATCGGTTAAAGTAGATAAAACTTCTTCCATCCAGTCTTGAGACTTAACTATCTTACTGGCATAAAAAGGCTTTAGAGCATTTTCATTGATAAAACAAGCATCTTCCTGACTCATACTTCGAATTCCTACTTGAGTAATTGGGCATAATTCAGATATTCTTCGCATAACGCACGCATGGCTATATTTACTACCAAGATATTCATTTCGCAGGTCTGCATGAGCATCTAACTGCAAAACAGACATAGATTTATATCTTTCCTTTAATGCACGCACCATACCCATACTTAATGAATGTTCTCCACCTAACAGCACCGTAAATTTATCAAATTGAACTAATTCCTTACAGACTTCATAGACCCTTTGAATCATAGTCTCAGGAGAAGAAACAATTGGCTCAAGTTGATTGAGGGTATGAATCCCAATCTCCTTATAAGTTTCCTTTCCAATCTCAATATCATATAATTCAATATTTTGCGAGGCTGATATTATAGCTTGTGGGCCATTGCGTGCACCTGCCTTAAATGAAGTGGTAGAATCATAAGGAACAGGTAAAATAACTACTTTAGATGTTTCAAATTGTGAGTTTTCAATAGGTAAGTTTCCAAAATTGGATGGGATAAAAAAATTTTCTTTCATCTACTAACCCAGATATTTTTCTGAAAAATATCATTGTCTTGCATCTTCTGTTGTGTTCTCTTAAAAATAGGCTGAAGGCTGAAGAAGATAGTCGCCCGACCTTCTTTGTCTGCGTTTCCATCTTACGCAGGATAAAGTCTACGGTTACCATCTGTCTTCTCATTTCTGTCTTTAATCTTTGGTCTTTTTCTAATATGAGTCAACTATAAACAGATTGTGCTATACCATACCGTTCTGAATCAAGCACAGGTATTGCTTTTTCTACATCTTTTGGATAATCTAACCCTCGTTCAATAACCTTATTTTCAAGTTCTTTTAATTCAAATATCTCTTGAAAATATTTAGTCACCATATCCGTATCAAAGGATTTACACGAAAAAACATCTATGTTAATATAGGAACGTTCAGGGAAAGTATGAATACTGATATGACTTTCAGCAATCAATACAAATCCTGATATTCCCCAGTCTTGAGGTTCTTTCCCTACATATCTAAATACATAAGGAGGCATAATTTTTGTCATACCTATCCGATTGGGACATTCGTCTAATGTTTTATAAATAAATTCTAAATTACTAAGTTTAGAATTATTTCCCTCATATCCATCAATAATTAAATGCATCTTTCCACTCCTTATAAAATTAATGTATTATACACTATTATAGTCCTATCTGTCAATAAAAAATTTTATCCATAAATATAAAGTGGCTCATTATCATAAATAATCTTGCCTTGATTTGACTTTAATGCCGCTCTTAAATGTTTAGGTAAAGAGAATAAAGATATATGTGTCTGTCCATCATAAAATTTTAAGTCATTGATATTTCTATCCCTTATCCGTTTATCTACCTCGTCTAAACTCAGTTTTTTAGGATTAAGTGTAGCCGAGGCAAAAGCAAAACCCCATGGCGTCGCATAACATGGGATAAAAACCTCATAAGTTTCTACTTCTTCAAAAACTCTACTTAATGTTTTATATACACTGACATAAGATAATAAATTATTAAGGTTAGATGTTCCTATTTGACTTGTTATTATACCCTCTTTAGTCAAATGGGCTTTTACTATCTTATAAAATTCCTCAGTAAATAATAGATAAGCAGGACTATCAGCTAATGGCTCTGAGATATCAATTATTATCACATCAAACCTCGTATTTGTCTCTTCTAAATACTTTCTTCCATCTATGCAAAGCAATTCACCCCGACTATCTTCAAATGCCCCAGCACTAAAAGAGGGTAAATAAGTCTTACTAAGATTGATTACTTCTTCATCAATATCAATCATAACCACCTTTTCAACAGATTTATATTTAAGCACCTCACGCAAGGTAGCCCCTTCACCACCACCTATAATAAATACCTTTTTGGGGTCTGGATGTGTTATCATTGCCGGGTGAACCAGTGCATCATGATAAATAAATTCATCTGATTCTGATGATTGTATCTTACCATCTAAAACAAGGCATCTACCAGAATCAAAGGTATCTATGATTTCAATAGATTGAAATTTACTCTGACAGGAGGCTAAAATTGATTTTACCCCATGCATATGCCTCTCATACGGGGTCATTTGTTCGATATACCAGGTAGTCGGTGAATCAACCATTTAATAACTCCTTATGTAATGGAGTAGAGAGTAGAGAGTAGAGAGTAGAAAGAAAATAAGGAGTAATCGGGACGGTTCCTTTTATCGTTTTTCCTATGATTTCTTTCGAATGTCACTTGTAAGCGTTCACAGAAAGTTCCAATTTTAACTTCATTTTCTAACCACAAGCTTTCAAAAAAAGTGAACCGTTCCGAGTAATCTCTCTACTTTCTACTCTCTACTCTCTACTCTCTACTCTTTTTATTTGTGGGTTAGTTTTTTCCCTTCTGGAAGTTTAAGGGTTCCTCGTTTAATCTCATGCAAGGTAAAATTTTTTGCCTCAAATTCTTTAACCAGATAATCTACCGCCACATCTGGTTTAAGTGTAGTGCCACAGGTAAAAACATCACAAGCCCCATAACAATATTCGGGCCAGGTATGAATTGAGAAATGAGATTCTGCTATCATTATTATGGCACTTACACCCTGTGGCGAAAACTTATGTGAAGAGGTATTAAGCACTGTGGCACCACAAACCTCTGCCGCAGAGGTTAATATCTCCGCTACCCTCTTCTCATCATTTAATATATCCTTATCACATTCATATAATTCTATGAGTAAATGTTGTCCCAATGCCTCCATTTCATCTCTCCTATAAAAATTAACTCTAATACTTTACATTAAAATACAGGATTTGTCAAGAAAAATTTTACATCCTTCTATCTCATCGTCTTACCACTTATTACCTTTATACCTGCTTTTACCTTTTTTTTTAATTCGCCAAAGGATTTTATTTTAAGCAATTCCTTGAGGATATATGTTGGTCTTGTGTAAAAATACTTATAGGAATAATCAATTAATTCAAGTAATTCCGTAGAGGTAAGGTTTTCTTCCCAATATTCGGGTTGAAAGTTTTCTGTTGGATTTTGGGCAAAATCGTGCCAGAAGTCTCTTTTTATAATTCCCTGTTCCAGTCCCTTCTGGTAAATATAGGTAGCCGGAAATGGCGTTGTAATGGTAATGTGGACAAAATCAGGGTTTAGTTTTTTTGCAAATTTTAAGGTTTGTAAAATATCCTCTTTAGTTTCTGTAGGTGAGCCAATCATAAAATAAGCCAGGGTAGAAATACCTACCTTTTTAGTCAGACGAAATGCCTCTTCTACCTGTGTTAATGTAATTCCTTTCCTTAAAACCTTAAGTATTTTTTCAGTTCCTGCCTCAACACCGTAATGGATTCTTTCACAATTAGCCTGTTTTAATTTTTTTAGCATCACCTCATCGACTGTATCCACTCGCACCCTTATATCCCAGCCAATATCTAATCTTTCCTTGATAATCTCATCGCAAATATCCAATACTCGTTGTCTATCAATGGAAAAGGTATCATCATAGATTAAAAATTCATTAATCCCTAGTTTAATACATTCTTTCATTTCCAAAATGACATTTTTCGCTGAATGTGCTCTAAATCGTTTCCCAAGGTGAGGTCTTGAACAAAAACTGCAATTATAAGGACAGCCTCGGCTGGTAATCATCGTCGTAATCGGGTTTCGTTTGGCAATCAAAGAAGAGTATTTTTCATAAGGGACCAAATGTCTTGCCGGATGCGGGAGTTTATCTAAATTTCTTATAAAATCTCGCGGGCCGGTATTGTATATTTCCCCATTGGCTTTAAATACTAATCCAGGGATATTCTTTAATTTCTCTAAATCATTAATATTATCCACCAATTCTGCAAAGGTGATTTCTCCCTCACCTAAGACTAAAAAGTCGATTTCAGGGAAAAATATTGTTTCGTTCGGGTAGATATAGATATGTGGACCACCTAAGACAATCTGGATTTCATTAGAGATATTTTTAATCATCTTAGCCGTTTTAAGAACATCAATCAATGTAAATGTCATCGTGGTCATTCCCACAACATCAGGATTGATTTGTCTAATTTTTGATTCCAGTTCGTCGTAGTTTATTTCCTCTACCTGGGAATCCAATATCTTTACTTGATGAGGTGTCCATTTCTCAAGGTAACCAGCGATATACAGTAATCCTAATGGTGGATTATATCCTCGCTCTTCATCAATTATTGAGGGATTATTTCCTTTTAAGGTATATTTTGCTGGTGGATTGATTAATAATATTTTCATCACCACTAATATACCAGATATAGATGGTATTTGTCAAGAAGAAGATATTGAATAAATTCTAAAGACCATCCCAGGGGGTAAGAGATGGTTTTTGTAACCGTTCAGGTGGTAATTTACCGCAGAGACGCAGAGGAACAGAGAAGATATGGAAATAAATCAGATAACAGAAAAGATTATTGGTGCAGCCATTGAAATACATAGGACCTGCTTGCCGAATGTTCAGCAGGCAAGCCAGATTTGTTAATCCATCCCTGATTTTCATCAGGGCAAGTTTAATGTTGTTGGACTCAAGAGATTGCACTGATGAAAATCAGGGATGTTAAGCCTATCGTCCATAAATTTTAATTTTCTTCTCTGCGTCTCTGTGTCTCTGCGGTGAACGGTTACCGATTTTTTTTAGATTTTTCCCAAAAGAGACGAAAATTTTGTTGACTTATGGATAAAATTTTTGGTAAAATATCCCCATAATGAGCAAAAGTGGTAATCGTTCAGGTGGTAATTTACCGCAGGGTAATTTACCGCAGAGACGCAGAGGAACAGAGAAGATATGGAAATAAAGTAACTATTCAGCCACTGATTAACACGGATTGGCATGGATAAATACAGAGGTCAGAAGATAGAAGGCAGAAGGCAGAGAGCAGAAGTAGGTTGTCCCCCGCTGGCGGGGGTTAGGGGCTGGAAATCTCCTCCACTGGCAGAGAATCAAGAAGGATAGAAAATAAAGGTTAGAAGGAGAAACACTCATGCCCACAGGGAATGGGCACAAAGAAAGATGAAAATGGGTTTGATGGTTTAGGTGAAATCAGGCTCGGGGCACCCATGCAGAGCATATGTCGTGTGACTACTAGTGTCGTGTTGAACAAATAACGCACGGAATTTGATTCTGGTAACTGGTGATTGGTAACTGGTAATTAAATACCGTTCGGCTGAGGTAATCGGTCAGTTATTGGTGGGAGAAAGGCATAAAGA
>JBFLXS010000040.1:0-11123 GCA_040755795.1 bacterium
GATATTTAATCCTCGCTTCTTCTTCACTCCTCCCTAATCCTCTTAATACTTCTTCGCTTGATACCCATTTATGTATTTTCTTCATTCGAATATAATCATTATAACTACTCCATCTATATCTTTCTAATTTCTCTACCATCCTCGCACGAATTGGATTTAAGTGGATATAAAAACTTAAACCTTGCCAATAACTCTCCTCACCTACAAGAATACCCTTATACCGTCCTTGAAATAAATGTCCTCTTCTATCGTGCCTCCGATTGTAATAGACACTATATGCTGTTTGCAACCATTGTATTGCCTTAGAAAGATTTGCCTCCTTTGTTCGCACAAGTAAATGATAATGATTCGACATTAGCACAAAAGCAAATATCTCTAATCCATATTTATCCACACTCTTCTCAAGATAGTCTAAAAATCGATGATAGTCATCTTCAATACGAAATATCTCCTGTTGAGCCACCCCTCTGGACATTACATGATATATTGCACCTTGATATTGTATTCTCCATGATCTTGCCATAATAACTTTTATAATAACATAATCTTTTCTATTTTGTCAAGTTAATTCTGCTTTCGAGGTCTGACCCCAATTCTACCCTGACCCCAATTCTACCCCCCCTTTCCCTGCTTTCCCAACAAGTCCTAACCCAGGGATAAACATTAACTCATCCCATGTAGATTCAAGTTCAGGCTCTTCCGGGCATAGTCCAAATGAATCTATCCAGTTAATCGGGTCATTATAACAGTACATATAGGGATGGAGGTCTTGGGGAATATCTATCATCTCTGGGACTATAAAATCAGGAGATATAGTATCCTCAAGAATATCTTCCAATGGTACTGGCAATGTCTGTAACACTACTGATTCTAATATTGGATCTTTTGTTATAAACCTCCCTATCTTCGGGTCATAGTATCTGGCGCCGAAGTAATATAACTTACTTTCTGGGTCATATTGTTTCCCCGTGAAGGAGTTATAGTTATATTTACCAATGTAGCCTTGCTTTACCTCTCCAAATGCATCGTAGTCATAAGAAGTTAGAACATTTCCTGCTCTATCTGTGATATCTCTTATACTTCCTAATCCATCGTGATGGAAGAAAGCGGTGAATAATCCTCCCATGACTAAATCCTTTGATACAAGCTGGTCATTTGCATGGATATACTCGGCTAATGGAGTGGCAGTAAAATAATCATACTCCATAAACTCTTTCTGCCCATCCCAGAGATAGATTGTTATTTCCTTTCCTACCTGCCTGGCTAACCTTCTGCCAAAACTATCATAATATTAGATTGTCAAAGAGCAATTAAGAGAAAAAATCAAACTTGAATTGGAGTTAACAATTCACAATTCAAGATGCGACCCTTCATGGTTCCCAATTCAAGATGCGACCCTTCATGGTTCCCGACCCTTCATGGTTCCCGACCCTTCATGGTTCCCGACCCTTCATGGTTCCCAAGATGCGACCCTTCATGGTTCCGACCCTTCATGGTTCCAGATGCGACCCTTCATGGTTCCTCGACCCTTCATGGTTCCTACATTCACGGTCTGACCCTAATCCCTATACTTTTTCTTGTCAACAAGCCTCTCACGGTCTGACCCTAATTCCTCTTCCTAATTGGCTTATCATCTTCTTTCAACAAATCAATTCCACTTTCTGTAGCAATAAATTCATATTCTTCACATACTTCAGGATATGTTTCTAATTCTTCCCCAGTTTTTTTGCGTTTATTTAAATAATCCATTAATTCATTTAAAGTTGGTTCATATTGTGGATTATTTTTGTATCTGCATGCAAGCAATTTTTGCTCGCATAAGTTTATAATTGCAGTAAACAATTTCTTTTCTTCTCCCTCAGGAATAAGAGAAATTAAAATAAATAACTCCTCATACCCACATTTACAATCTTCAATGATTTTATATTCAATATCTGACAGCATCACATTCCTCCTAAATCATGGAAAATGTTTCTCATGTGGAAAAGGATGTGGGTGTTTTGGTTTTCCTTTTTTATTTGTTCCAGTAGGTGTTTTTTTGTGGATACCTATTTCTTCACCCGTCTTCTTATTTCTCCACAACTCTCGACTACTATCTCCATCTTTTGGCTGACTTGGGTCAAATTTTTCACCTATTTTCTCCCAATCATCTGGATTTTGTTGAAAATCCTTCCACTTTTCTCCAATACTTCTATCCTGCTGAGGATACTTAGGCGATTCTGCTTGTTGAGCTAATCCAAGTAATGAGGATAAAAACTCTTTTGGAAAAAGCAAAGCAAGAAAGCCTAATCCAAACTCAGCCAACCAATCTTCTATTATAACCTCATCTTCTGGACTTATCGGACATAGTCCCCACAGGTCTATCCAATTTATCGGGTCATTATAGCAATAGATATACTTATGTAAATTAGGTGGAAAGTAGACATTGCCAGTGTATGGATCTTTTGTTATAAACCTCCCTATCTTCGGGTCATAGTATCTGGCGCCGAAGTAATATAACTTACTTTCTGGGTCATATTGTTTCCCCGTGAAGGAGTTATAGTTATATTTACCAATGTAGCCTTGCTTTACCTCACCAAATGCATCGTAGTCATAAGAAGTTAGAACATTTCCTCCCTTATCTGTGATATCTCTTATACTTCCTAATCCATCGTGATGGAAGAAAGCGGTGAATAATCCTCCCATGACTAAATCCTTTGATACAAGCTGGTCATTTGCATGGATATACTCGGCTAATGGACTGGCAGTAAAATAATCATACTCCATAAACTCTTTCTGCCCATCCCAGAGATAGATTGTTATTTCCTTTCCTACCTACCTGGCTAACCTTCTGCCGACACCATCATAATATTAAATTGTCAAAGAGCAATTAAGAGAAAAAATCAAACTTGAATTGGAGTTGACAATTCACAATTCAAGAGGCTGTTGACAAGAAAAAGTATAGTCCCTTTGATGAGGAAGAAGTTTTAATGTATGTATAACTCTATTAAAATAAAGCACTTGAGAGGTTACACTTAAATTTACATGGATTTATTCACACATTCATCTATCAAAACATTGATTATAAATAAAAATTTGCACCAGCATTGCATTCACTCCAAGTCCTTAATTCTCAAGAGGTTGTGTAATATTCACCCCCGTTATACCGCTGAAAAGATATGTCAACAGCCTGTCAAGATGCGACCCTTCATGGTTCCGACCCTTCATGGTTCAAGATGCGACCCTTCATGGTTGACCCTTCATGGTTCCGCGACCCTTCATGGTTCCGACCCTTCATGGTTCGACCCTTCATGGTTCCCTTCAAGGGTTGGCCATTTAGTCCCTTCTTCTGAGTCCGACCCCAACCGAGTCTCTACCTATTCCACCCCTACCTCCAATATCAGCAAAATTCCCATTATTAGACAAAGAATGATCACTATCCACATTGATATATATCTGTATAATCCAGTAGATTTAGTGAGAAAAAAGTCATCAGGATCAGGGGAAGAAACGAGGCCCCATCTATACGATAATCTGAACCATCCTCTCTCCAATTGTTCCACTTTTTTACGAAAAATTATTACACCAATTACTATCAGAACCCAAAGTAATCCAACAATCTGATGTATCTTCATTTTTCACCTCATTGAACATTAGGAAATGGTCCAAAGACATAAAATATTGTCCCTGAACCTCCCCACATAGATGGAAATCCGCCTCCACCACCAAATTCTCCGAACCATCCTCCACCTTGACCAAAAGAATACCCTCCTTGACCCGCAAAGCCAGCTGTGCCTTGTAGCCCAATAGTCCATCCTGGCACAGGGTCACTCGTAGAGCCTGTCAGTGAAAGAGCAAGTCCTGGGGGCATGATTCCACCACCAACATATGGGAAAAATGTTCCATCTGGAGTCACCATATATCCACCTGTTACACCTAATCCCATCCATAACATCACTGAAATATTAAAATCAATATACCCTCCATATTTCTCACCACAATATCCATAAGGGTCAATATAGACTATTGGATTGTTATAGCAATACATATACGGATGTGTATTTTGTGGGTTCATTACGCCTTCTGTAATGATAAATTCAACAATAACAGGATGGACTCCATTTACAATCCTTTCATCTTCAGGTGTGCAAGTCCACGGATCCTTAGTTATAAACATCCCTATTTCCGGATCATAGTATCTGGCGCCGAAGTAATATAACTTACTTTCTGGGTCATATTGTTTCCCCGTGAAGGAGTTATAGTTATATTTACCAATGTAGCCTTGCTTTACCTCTCCAAATGCATCGTAATCATACGAAGTTAGAACATTTCCTGCTCTATCTGTGATATCTCTTATACTCCCTAATCCATCGTGATGGAAGAAAGCGGTGAATAATCCTCCCATGACTAAATCCTTTGATACAAGCTGGTCATTTGCATGGATATACTCGGCTAATGGACTGGCAGTAAAATAATCATACTCCATAAACTCTTTCTGCCCATCCCAGAGATAGATTGTTACTTCATTACCGACTTGTCTGGCTAACCTCCTACCATATCCATCACAATAGTAATTAACCTGTGGCTGTGAACCCTTACTTACTCTTATTAGCCTGTTCTCATAATCGTAGGTATAAGTAATAGTCCCTTGCGGTGTTAGCTTTTTAATTATATTACCATTATTATCATAACCGTAGGTAGTGCTTCCTGCTTGAATAAGTCTGTTTGCATCATCATATATGTAGGTAATAGTTCCCTGCTCACTCACCATCCTTTCACGATTACCTGCATCATCATAGGTATAATCAGTAAAAGTTTGGTCAGGATATTTCACATGTGTCAACCTGTATAGGTCATCATAAGTATAACTTGTTGTCCCCTTATTGGTGAACATATAAGTTCTATTTCCTACTTTATCATAATCATAACTAAAGAAAGATATAGTTCCTGCCTGGTTTTTATTTATCAATTGTGTTAATCTGTTTAAATTATCATAGGTATAAGAAACTTTTACTAAATTAGGATAATTTACCTCTTCTATAGTCCCTACTGGATTGTAGGTATATGAAATTGTACCTTTGTTATCCTGTAAGACTAAATTAGTTAATCGATTTGCTGAATCATATTCGTATCTAAGTGTCCTTCCATATGGGTCAGTAAGGCTTATTCTATTACCTACATTGTCATAGCCGTATTTTACTTTAAGAAAATCTGCAAAATGTGTTTCAGTACCTAATCTGTTTAATTCATCATATTCATACCAGGTATTAAAATAAAAATCCTGCATCCTGGTTAAATTCCCTACCGGGTCATATCCATAATTTACCTCTTGAGTATCTGGATATATTATTGAACTTAGTCTATTTACTTCATCATAAATGTAGTTAATTGTATTTTGATTAGCGTCTTTTTTATATTTTAGATTACCTACTTCATCATATTGGTACTCATTAGTATTAAGTAATGGGTCAAGACTATATCTTAATCGATTTAAGGCATCATATTGATATTCTGATGTATGTCCATTGGCATCTGTAATAAATCTTAAATTACCTACCTCATCATATTCATAGCCAGTCTTTAAGTCTCTACCATCTAAAACCTGTGTTACTGTTCCAGGTCTATTTAATACATCATACTCATATCTGGTAATATTCCCTTCTCCATCTATCATCTTAGTTCTATTTCCTACCGGGTCGTATTCAAATGTAGTAATACCTGGCTCCTTAGGTCCTGGTCCATCCGGGTCTTCAGAAATTACCTTTATTAATCTATTTAATGAATCATATTCATAATTAGTAATATTACCATTCGCATCGGTCATACTAATTTTATTTCCTTCTGTATCATATTCATAGGCAGTAGTAATAGCTAATCCTTGTGGGTCAATAATTACAGTCTTAAGTCGATTAACAATATCATATCCATAAGTAGTCAATTCACCATTTGCACCAGTCATACTTATCCGATTACCTACTCCATCGTATTCGTAATGAGTAGTACCATTATTCCCTGGATATATAATATCTGTTAATCTATTACAATTATCATAGACATATTGAGTAGTATTTCCCTTTGCATCGGTCATACTTATTCTATTGCCAACATCATCATAACTAAATTGAGTTACATAATTTAATACCTCATATCCTTTTATTATTCTCGTAAGGTCTCCCCATTCATTCTCATATTCATACTTTGTTTTATTGTGTTTAGCATCTATCATCAATATGCACTGTCCATACTCATTATATTGATATTCGGTCTGATTCCCTAACGGGTCTGTTACAAAAATTAAATCACCTGTATTATCATTATAGGTAAATGTAGTAGGAGGATGTATGGGGTCGTCAATCGAAGTAATAAAATTATAGATTGGGTGATATGTAACATTAGTAATTTGAGTATCAAATGGTGGAGGAGGGGTTATGCTGGTTATATTGCCCATAGAATCATAACCCATATTAGTGATATTCCCATTTGCATCTTTAACCCATATCTTATTTAAATCCGCATCCCAGCCAAATTCCTGAATATTGTTTAAGGCATCAATAATCTTAGTTATTAATTTACTCCCATTATAATAATATTCCGTATTATCTCCTTTTGAGTTTGTAACTACAGTTTTGTTATTCACAGGGTCATAAGATAAACTCACCTTGTAATTATTTCCAGCACCTTTTGCCTCAGTTACCCTATCATTATCATAATGATAAGTGAAATATATAGAATTTAAGTTTGCATCTGTTTTCTCAGTAAGATTATGATTTAGATATGTATATTTAGTCTCATTACTTTCCTGGTCAATAACTTTGAATAGGTCATCTCCTTCATAAATATAAGATATCTCTTTTCCCATATTATCTCTAATTAATTTGATATATTCTTCAGGATTATATTCAATATCAATAAACCTGCCTGATGAACTGGTTATTCGAGTAAGTTTATTATCAGTGTAGGTAAGAGTTATCTGGTTGTCATTCCTATCTATTATAGAAGTTAACTTACCATTTGAATCGAAATTATATTCAGTAGTATCCTTTTCTCGTAAAGTATATGTATTATCTATGTTCTTTGTTAAAGTAGAATGGATTCCAGGAGGTGGGAGATAAGTATCATTTTGTTTAGTGAATACAATCCACCTACCAGTTTCATCTACAACTACCACAAAATTATCATTATCCTTTGAATTCTTTTCACTAAATTTTGGCATTTGTGGTGGGGGCTGAGAGTGATATGTTACATAGAACTTTAGCACGCCAGCCATTGGATCTTGAGATTTGAATAAAAGATGCATATTATAACTATGAGTCCAACCATACCCAAATGGCCCAATATCATTACTTCTACTATTGTATGTTCTATTAAATTTAATATGAAGATTTCTACCAGGTAATAACATATCTTTAGAAGTCATAATCATATTACCATTTGTAATATTTATTGGCTCAAATATCAAGGCATTTCTATCATCGAGAATACCAAAGATAGGATTTTCGGTATCCATAAACACTATCCCTCTTACTTCATCATTTTTAATGGTAAAAGGAGGAGAATAAGCCTCTAATACTATACGAAAATATGTTCCATTACCCATTTGTTCATAGGTGAAGAAATGGAAAGTATGAATGACCCACTCTGCTATCGGAACATCATAAATTATATCTTCATAATACCATCCGTCACCTTCCATCCATACCTTTATGTAATTATCCACTTCGCTACAATCTTCACTAAACTTAACCATTACCGTGACATCAATTTGCCATTCAGAGACTATTTTAACTTCACTTATATACCTTGTTATCCAACATCCTCTTTCCTCTTCACTAAAACACTCTTTTGTTGGCAAATAAAGTATTGATATTAATAATACTAACAATAAAGATACAAATTTCCTCATTTTAATATTCCTTAACCTTATATAGCACTTATTAGTCAAAATTTAAGATAGAAGGGCGGTTCGATGTAATACCCTCTATTATTGGATCTTATTACCCACATCTTTTAAAAACCACGAAGGACACGAAGAGCACAAAGATTTTATAAAACAAATCGTTGTAGACCTTCTTTTAAATTTTCTACATTAAAGTTTAATTTTTGGGATTGACTCCGGCAATATAAAGTTTAAATTTATTTCTCTTTTCCTTCAGATCTCGCATAAAATGGATGAAAAAAACATATCCTCCATCCTTGCCTTATGTCAACAGCCTGTCAAGGTCTGCCCCTAATCCCTATTTTAATCCTGTCTTACCCACCTTCGTCTTAATATGCTCGTCAATATATCTAATTCCTTTTCTTTTATAGACATCAGCGGTGCGGATGGCGCGAATTTGGGCGGCTATTTCACCGACCAATTGTTTATCAATCCCTTTAACCTTTATTTTAGTAGCTTCAGGGGTTTCAAAGGTAATTCCTTCTGGTGGAGTAATGATTACCGGATGAGAGAAGCCTATTTGTAGTTTTACATTTTTACCTTCAAGGATAGCCTTATAACCTACCCCTTCAATTAATAAAGTTTTCTCAAAGCCTGTTTTTACTCCCTCAACCATATTTTTAATTAAACTTCGTGTTAATCCATAAAGGGCTTTTTCTTTTTTATCATCAGGAATGGTGCTTTTAACTAAAAGTTTATCTTCCTTAATTTCTATGGTCATTGTAGCTGGAAATATCCACGATAATTTACCAAGAGGTCCCTGGACGGTAATATTTCCGTTATCCATATTAACTTTTACATCCTTAGGCACATTTATTGGTGCCTGTCCTATTCGCGACATTGGACATTACTCCTTTTCTACTTTTTACCACACATAGCAAAGGATTTCTCCGCCGAGCCCGAGTTTTTTACACGCATTATCCGTCATCACTCCTTTTGATGTGGAGATAATAGCGATTCCTGTGCCAGCTAATACTTTTGGAAGATTGTCTTTATCCACATAGATTCGTCGTCCTGGTTTACTGATTCTTTTCAAATCAGTTAAAACTCTTTCTTTTTTGGGACCATATTTTAAGTAAATTCTAATAATGCCTTGTTTATGGTCTTCAACAAATTTATAAGATTTAATGAATTTTTCCTTTTTGAGAACAGTAGCAATTTCAGTTTTTAATTTTGATGCCGGAATATCAACTTTTTCATGACCAGAATGATTAGCATTACGAATTCTGGTTAACATATCGGCAACAGGGTCTGTCATACTCATTTTTTATACTCCTTATTTTTTGGTAATTGGTAACTGGTAATTGGTAATTAGTTACCATTTAACCGATTACTTACTTAATTACCAGCTGGATTTAATGAGACCTGGTATTTTACCTTCTCTGCCTAATGTTCTGAGGCAAATGCGGCACATACCAAATTTGCGTAAATATCCTCTTGGCCTACCACATATTAGACATCTATTGTGGACTCGCACTTTAAATTTAGGAATTCTTTTTGATTTTTCAATCATTGCCTTTCTGGCCATAGAATTTTTTCCTCACTTTCTAAATGGCATTCCAAGAGCTTTTAGAAGTTCCTTTGCCTCTTCATCTGTTTTCGCTGTTGTAACGATACAAATATTCATCCCCCGCACTCTTTCTATCTTATCATAATTTACCTCAGGGAAGATAATTTGTTCACGAACGCCGAGGGTATAATTTCCTCTTCCATCAAAGGAATTAGATGGTGTTCCTCTAAAATCCCTAACTCGTGGTAAAGCGATGTTGACTAACCTATCATAAAATTCATACATTCTTTGTCGTCTTAGTGTTACCATACATCCTACCGTCATCCCGGCTCTTAGTTTAAAACCCGCAATTGATTTTCTTGCGGATTTTTTAACTGGTTGTTGTCCTGATATTATGGCTAATATCTCCATAGCCGAGTCTAATGCCTTGGGATTAGCATTGGCATCTCCAACACCCATATTAATTACAATCTTTTCTAATTTAGGGATAGCTAATTCATTTTTATAGCCAAATTTTTCCTTTAATATGGGAATTACTTCTTTTTCATATATATCTTTTAACCTTGACATAAATTACCCCATAAGTAAAACAGTGTTCACTGAGCACTGTCTATTTTACTTTTGTAACACTTTAGCCATCTGAAATTTGTGTAAGTTAAGGAGAAAGGGAGAAAAAGGAAAATTGGAGAAATATTCTTATTCATCTTTTTCTAATTCTATCCTTCTTACATCAATCTTATAATCTGCAAAGTTCACTAAGTGAACATTGATACAAGCAGCAATGATTTTATCAGTTAATTCATCTTCTCTCCATTTCTCCATATTCCCCTTTTCTCCTTTGTTACACTTCATTTGGGTAAATAGTTACTTACTTTTTATCAACAACTTCCTCACATTTTTTACATACCCTGACTTTTGAGCCATCATCCATGACTAATCTACCTAATCTTGTTGGTTGATTACAATTAGGGCACACAAACATTACCCTGGATACAGGAATGGAGGATTCGCGAGTTATTACTCCACCTATTTGTTGTTTTTGTGGATTTTTTCGTGTATGTCGTTTAACGAAGTTAATTCCTTCGACCATTACTCTATTCTTTTGCGGAAACACATGCAACACTTTGCCTTGTTTCCCATTATCTTTACCCGCAAGGATTGCGACTGTATCTCCTTTTTTAATAAAAACTTTATTCATTAATACCTCCATAGACAGTGAAGAGTATATAAATTTACTGTTCACTGACTACTTTTCTAAACTACTTCTGGAGCCAATGTAATAATTTTCATAAAATCTCTACTTCGTAATTCTCTGGCTACGGGTCCAAATATTCTGGTTGCGCGTGGATTTTTTTGTTCATCAATAATGACGGCGGCATTATCATCAAATCTAAGATAAGAACCATCTTTTCGTCTTGTTTGGTTTGTTGTGCGAACAATTACAGCTTTAACAACATCTCCTTTTTTAATAGGAGATGTTGGTATAGCTTCTTTAACCGAGGCAACAATTATATCACCTACATAGGCATATCTACTCTTAGTGCCTCCTAATACCTTGATGCACATTATTTTTCTTGCGCCTGAATTATCGGCTACCTCTAAACGAGTGCGTGCCTGAATCATAGTTTCTCCTCAAAATAAGGAAGTAGAGAGTAGAGAGTAGAGAGTAGAAAGTAAAGAAAACATCACTCCTCACGC
>JBFLXS010000040.1:11223-17950 GCA_040755795.1 bacterium
TTCTTGCGCCTGAATTATCGGCTACCTCTAAACGAGTGCGTGCCTGAATCATAGTTTCTCCTCAAAATAAGGAAGTAGAGAGTAGAGAGTAGAGAGTAGAAAGTAAAGAAAACATCACTCCTCACGCTTATCTCCTTACATCCCACCTTCTATCTCCTACCACTATTTTCATCCTCATTTGTGAACCAGCGGTTCATGAGCGTTCTCCTGAAAATAGTTTTTTCACGCAAAGGTAAATTTTTCCCTTATTTCCCTTTGCGTTCTTTGCGTGCTTGGCGTGAAACTTCCTTTCCCCTGTCAAAATGTAAAATTATCTCTTTCATTTCACAACCTCAACTACTCGCCAGTGTTTAAGTTTTGATAGAGGTCTTGTTTCCATAATAGTTACTTGCGAACCTACCTGGCAGATATTTTTTTCATCATGGGCATAGAATTTACTTCTTCTTTTTATAACCTTTTTATAAAGTGGATGTTTAACGGGACTAACGACTGAGACAACAACGGTCTTGTCCATTTTATTACTAACTACTGTGCCAACTTTAACCTTTCTGGGTTCTCTTTGTTGTTTCATTAATGTTTCTCCCTTATACCTAATTCATATTCTCTCAAGAGTGTATTTATTTTTGCGATTGAGCGTCTTAATGTCCGAATTTTTGAAGGATTTTCTAAATGTTTCATAGCAGACTGTGTTCGTAAATTTAGCACCTCACCAAAAAATTTCTCTTTCTGGCTTTTTAACTCATCTAAATCCATTTCTTTTAAGTCTCTAAAATCTCTAAGTTTCACTTATTATTCTCCTTCTCTTGTTACGAATTTTGTTTTTATCGGTAACTTATGAGCAGTTAAAAGGAGTGCTTCGTGGGCTAATTCTTTTGTTACGCCACCTAATTCATAAAGAATCCGTCCAGGTTTAACAACAGCAACCCAATATTCAGGTGCTCCTTTACCTTTACCCATTCTTGTTTCAGCCGGTTTTTTGGTTACAGATTTATCCGGGAATATTCTAATCCACAATTTACCACCTCTTTTAATATGTCTGGAGATAGCAATTCTGCCTGCTTCGATTTGTCTATTGGTTATCCAACCACACTCTAATGCCTGTAAGCCATATTCTCCAAAGTTAAGTTGAGCGCCGGCGGTAGATATTCCCTTTCGTCTGCCGCGATGTGTTTTTCGATATTTAACTCGTTTGGGCATCAACATTGACTTCTTCCTCCATTAATTTCGCTCCTAATCCCATTAATCTTGCTCTTTCTCTTTCTTCTTCAGATAAAATCTCACCTTTAAATATCCACACCTTTATCCCAATTCGGCCATAGGTAGTTACTGCTTCTGCGGTGGCATAATCGATTTCAGCTCTCAGGGTATGAAGCGGAACTCGTCCTTCCCGATACCATTCACTTCGAGCTATTTCTGCACCGCCAAGCCTACCACCACAGGTTACTTTAATTCCTTTAGCCCCATGGCGTAGCGCCGTTATAACTGCCTGTCTCATTGCCCTTCTAAAAGAGATTCTTTTTTCTATCTGGATAGCGATATTTTCTGCAACCACCTGAGCCTCTAATTCTGGTTCTTTAATCTCATTAATATCAATTTGAATCTGGAGGTTAGTCATTTTTAGAATTTCCTGGCGTAATTTTTCTACATCCTGTCCTCTGCGACCAATGACTATTCCCGGTCGAGCAGTATAAATGGTAATTCTCATTTTCTGCCCAAATCGCTCAATAATGATTTTTGACACACCAGTTCTCTTTAATCTCTCTTTGATAAACTTTCGAATTTTCAAGTCTTCAATCAAATCATTTCTATAGGATTTTTTTGAAAACCAGCGTGATTCCCAATCATAGATATACTTTAACCTGAAACCTATTGGATGAACCTTTTGTCCCAAATTTTACTCTCCCTTCCTTATATTTTCATAAACTCAGGTAGCACTATCGCCCAATTTATTAATTGCACCAATAAAATTACCAGGGCAATCAATACAACTACCTTTAAAATAAATTTTATCATATCTTTCTTTTCTTTACCCTTCGAATACTCCCGATAATAACCAATTGTTTCATACACTGTGAGAAGTGTGACTAAAGCCATTAACGCTACATAAACCCATAATGTCATTTTAGATTACCTCCTTTTTTTTTTGGTAATTGGTAACTGGTGAATGGTAATTAGTGAATGGTAAATGGTGAATGGTAAATGGTGAATGGTAATTAGTTACCAATTACCAGTTACCAATTACCAGTTACCAGTTACCAATTACCAATTACCAGTTACCAGTTACCAGTTACCAATTACCAGTTACCAATTACCAGTTACCATTTAACCGATTACTTACTTTATAATTTCGTGAAGCCCTATTATTTCAGAAGTTACTCTGGCTTCTGACGATTTAATATTCATCCACGACTATGGTGATATGACTTGTTCTTTTACAAATTCGATAAGCCCTACCCATAGCGCGTGGTTGAATTCGTTTTAAAGTAGGTCCCTGGTCAACAAAGGCATTTTTGACATATAAATTACCTACCTGGACATTTATTCCTTTTTGTCTGGCATTAGCGATAGCTGAATGCAATATTTTTTGAACTATGCGGCAGGCTTTTTTAGTCGTAAATTTAAGCATATTAGTCGCCTGTTCCACTGGTTTACCCTGAATAAGGGTAGTTACCTGCCTTGCCTTTCTTGGTGAAATACGCATATATTTAGCCTTTGCTTTTGCTTCCATGATATTATCTCCATTGAAAGTAGTCCGTGCAGAGTGAAACTCTTTATTCTTCACTGTCTACTTTACTTCCTTATTTCAATGCTCGTGATTTTTCCGTATGAGAGCCGTGACTCCTAAATGTTCGAGTCAGAGCGAATTCTCCCAGTTTATGTCCAACCATATTTTCCGTGATATAGACCGGAATAAATTTTTTGCCATTATGAATGGCTAATGTATATCCGACAAATTCTGGGGAAATAGTTGAGCGTCTTGCCCAGGTTTTGATTACCTTTTTTTCCCCTGATTCATTCATCTTTTTAATCTTATCCATTAATTTAGCATCAATATAAGGTCCTTTTTTAATTGAGCGTCCCATCAGATTTATTTACCTCTTCTTTTAACAATAAATTTCTGGGTTCTTTTATTTTGTCTTGTGCGATAACCTTTCGTTGGTTTCCCCCATGGACTCACCGGATGTCTTCCTCCTGATGTTTTTCCTTCACCGCCACCGAGTGGGTGGTCAACAGGATTCATCGTAACCCCGCGATTATGAGGTCTTTTACCCAGCCAGCGAGTTCTCCCTGCTTTGCCAATACTAATATTTTCATGTTCTACATTTCCTACCTGTCCAATAGTTGCCATACAATCCACATGGACTAATCGAACTTCACCAGAAGGAAGGGTAATATGTGCATAATTCCCTTCTTTAGCAGTTAATTGGGCAGAAGAACCTGCTCCTCGCGCCATTTGTCCACCTTTGCCTTTTCTTAATTCAATGTTATGAATAGTTGTTCCTGTGGGTATTGCTCGTAAGGGAAGTGCATTTCCTGGTTTAATATCCACTTCTTCACCCGCACATACCGTTTCACCTACCTTTAATCCCACTGGAGCAAGGATATACCTTTTTTCTCCATCTAAATAATGAAGTAAGGCAATATGAGCAGAGCGATTTGGGTCATATTCAATTGCCGCCACCTTTGCCTCAATCCCAAATTTATTCCGTTTAAAGTCAATTATTCTATAGAATCGTTTATGGGCACCACCACAAAACCGAACAGTTATTCTGCCTTGATTATTGCGACCACCTGAACGCGGTTTAGATATAACTAATGACTTCTGTGGTGTTTTTTTTGTAATCTCATCAAATCCTACAACACTCATTCCTCGTCTGCCAGGGGAAGTAGGATTATATTGTTTAATTGCCATAATTTTATCCCTCTTTTATGCTTCGAATGCAGATATAAGCTCTCCCTCTTTTAGAGTTACCATTGCCTTTTTAAAATCAGCTCTTCTACCCAGTGCAAATCTAACCTTTTTTGGCTTACCATATTGAATTAAGGTATTGACCTTCGTTACCTTTACGCCGAATATCTTTTCCACTGCTTTTTTAATCTCAATCTTATTAGCATTTATATCCACCTCAAAGAGATATTTATTATTCTCTCTCAAGATAGTTCCTTTTTCAGTAATAATAGGTCTTTTAATAATTTGATACGGACTAATCATTGATGAACCTCGCTTTTAAGCTATTTGTAACATTTTAGCCATCTGAAGTGAAATTCAGGTAATCAGTTATCGGTCATCAGGTTATCGGTAAAGGGAAAAGATCAATTGGTTGTTACCGATTACCTGATTACCGATTACCTTGCACTTCATTTGGGTAAATAGTTACAGCTATTTAAGCCGTTATCCTTAATCTATCTTCTAACTTAGATAATGCCCTTTTTGTGAACAGGAGTTTTTCATGCAACAGTATTTTATATGGATTCAAATTTGACGCTAAAATCATCTCAGTGCCTTTTAAATTACGGACAGATAAATATAGATTTTTATCTGGCTGGTCTAAAACAATCAACGGTTTTGTCAAATTTAAGGTTTTTAATATTTTTGCCATAATCGATGTTTTTGGTGATTCTACCTTTAAGGAATCCACAACGACTATTTTCTCATTTATGGCTTTATCAATTAATGCTGAAATAAGTGCTTTCTGGTTAATTTTATCTGGGATTTTAATTTTAAAGCTATGTGGTTTAGGTCCAAAAGCCACGCCGCCACCTTTCCAGATTGGGTTTCGACTACTTCCGACTCGTGCTCTTCCGGTGCCTTTTTGTCGCCATGGTTTTTTCCCACTTCCACTTACCTCACCACGATGTTTAATACAGGCAGTTCCATGTCGTTGATTAGCAAGATATGCCTTTACCGAGTCATAAATACAACCATTGCTTATCTCTTGATTAAATATAGTTTTGGGAAGCTCGATTTGCTCTAAAATATCCCCTTTGATATTATATAAATTAACATCCATTGTTATTTATTTCCTTTTTTGACTGCCTTTTTAATCGTTATTAGTCCTCCCCGGCGACCAGGGATAGCACCTTCAATTAACAATCTATTTTCTTTTTCATTTACCTTAATTATCTTAAGGTTTTGCATTGTTACTTGAGTTCCACCCATTCGTCCTGGAAGGCCGTGTCCTTTATAAACTCTGGAAGGAAAAGAGCTCTGGCCAATAGAGCCTGGTGCACGATGAAACATTGACCCATGCGACTTCTTTCCACCTGTCCAACCATAGCGTTTAACCACACCAGTAAATCCTTTTCCTTTGGATATTCCAGTTACATCAACATAATCGCCTGCTTTAAAAATATCAACTTTTAGCTCTTGACCTACCTGATAATTATCAATATCTGTAATTCTAAATTCTCGTAAATACCGTTTAACTTTAACTGCCGCATTTTTAAAGTGTCCAGCAACGGGTTTATTAATTTTACTCTGTTTTACATCCCCAAAACCTAATTGTAGGCTATCATATCCTTCTTTATCTTTGGTTTTCTTCTGGACAATAATACATGGCCCAACCTCAAGCACTGTTACTGGAATAACATCTCCACTATTAGCATCGAATACTTGCGACATCTTTATTTTCTTACCTATAAGTCCTGTGGACATTATAATCCTCCATATTGGTAATTAGTTACCAATTTCTACATTATAATTTAATTTCTACATCTACACCTGCGGGTAAATTTATCTTCATTAAAGCCGATACGGTATCAACCGTTGGTTCTAAAATATCCAGTAATCTTTTGTGAATGCGCATCTCAAATTGTTCTCTGGACTTTTTATCTACATGAGGGGAGCGTAAAACAGTCCATTTGCTTATTTTTACTGGTAGAGGTATCGGTCCTGATACCTTTGCCCCGCTTCTTTTGGCTGTAGATATAATCTCTTTTGCCGACTGATCTAACAGCCTATGGTCATACGCCTTCAGTCTAATCCTAATTTTTTGTGCCATTTAACACCTCGTTGATAATCAGAGGTCAGAAATCAGATTTTAAAGGTAATACCTTCTTTTCTGTCTTATATCCTCTGTTTATGCAATCACCTCAGTCACTACACCTGCTCCTACGGTATGTCCACCTTCTCGAATGGCAAATCGAACCTCTTTCTCCATCGCAATCGGTGTGATTAATTCGACCGTCATATTCACATTGTCTCCTGGCATTACCATCTCTATCCCTTCTGGCAATTCTATTGCCCCAGTTACATCTGTGGTCCGAAAATAAAATTGAGGTCGATACCCTTTAAAAAATGGTGTATGTCTGCCACCCTCTTCCTTTTTCAATACATATACCTCTGCCTTGAACTTCGTATGTGGTGTTATTGTCCCTGGTGCCGCAATTACCTGTCCTCGCTCTATCTTCTCTTTATCTATCCCTCGTAATAATAACCCAATATTATCTCCTGCCTCTCCCTGGTCTAATGTCTTCCTGAACATCTCAACCCCTGTAACAACTGATGTCTGCGTCGGTTTTATCCCTACTATTTCTACCGCATCCCCTGTCTTTATCACCCCTCGTTCTGCTCTACCTGTTGCCACTGTCCCTCGGCCAGTAATCGAAAATACATCCTCCACTGCCAATAAAAATGGCTTATCCTTCTCTCGCTTCGGAAGGGGTATATATGTATCTATCGCCTCCATCAAATTATGTATTGCCCCACAATGAGGACATTCTTTCT
>JBFLXS010000041.1 GCA_040755795.1 bacterium
ATAGGTAGAAATTGATTGTGGAAAACAACAAATTTCCATAAATTTCTATTAGTTTCTATTAATTTCAATTTTTTTAATAATATCTCCCTATCTCCTTAATCTCCACATCTCCTTTTGTTACACCACCGGAACGCTTACAAAATCCTTGACAAATTCATTTGGGAATCATATAATTTATGATATGAATAAAAAAGAGGTATCTCCTGTCTATGCTAATCGGCTTATAAATAGTGGTTGTGTTGTGCTGGTAACCTCTATTTCAAAAGAGGGGAAACCCAATATTCTGACTGTTGCCTGGCAAATGCCAGTTAGTCATCAGCCTCCATTATGCGCAATAAGTGTGGCTAAAAGCCATTTTTCCCACCAACTGATAGAATCCACGCGGGAATTTAGCATCAATATTCCGAATATTTCCCTTTTAAATCAAGTCAAATTCTGTGGAACTACCTCAGGTAAAAACATAGATAAGTTTAAAGAAAGTGGACTCACTGCTCTGCCATCCAGAATAGTTAAACCACCATTAATCAAAGAGTGTCCTGGACATTTAGAATGTGAGGTTTTAGAGATGTATCCTGGGGGTGACCATACTATCTTTATTGGGAAAATTGTTAGTGCCTGTGCCAATGAAGACCTTTTTGACGGTGCATTCTGGAGAATAGAAAAAACAAATTTTATCTATCACTTTGGTGGAACATCGTTTGCGACGAATACTAATGCTATCTGAATAATGTTTCTTCTACTAAATCACAGATAATATGGCCGATGGTGATATGTGCTTCCTGGATTCGTGGGGTGTTGTTTGAAGGAACAATTAGACAAAGATTAGCAATTTGTCGCAGTTTTCCACCATCTCTGCCTGATAATCCAATAGTTTTTGCCCCTATTTCATTAGCCTTTTCAATACCTAAGAGCACATTTGGCGAAGTGCCACTTGTAGTAATACCAATGACAATATCACCCTGTTGAGCTAACGCTTCTACCTGTCGTCTAAAGATTTCGTCGAAATTATAATCATTTCCAATTGCGGTCAGGATGGATGTATCTGTTGTCAGGGCAATAGCCGGTAATGCCTTTCTTTCCTTTTTAAATCTACCCACTAACTCGCCGGCAATATGTTGGGCATCTGCGGCACTACCACCATTTCCCATCAAAAGCACCTTACCACCTTTTTGATACGCCTCGATGATGAGTTGAGCGGCAACAACAATTTGTTTTGTATCTAACTTTAATTTTATCTTTGCACTTTCATTTAATTGGGCTAAAACTTTTCCTTCCATTACTTTTCATCCATTTTTTTGTTCACTTGTTCTTTTACTAATTGCTGGAGGTTAGTAAAAGATTTAAGATTTGAAGAGCCCTCAACTGCCTTTTCCGCAATATCCTGAACCTTTTGATATGCCTTTTCAAGGGAATTTGAGAGTTTTGTAATCTGTTCTTCTTGTGTTTTTACTGTCTTCTCAAGAGATTCAATTCGCGTGAGAAGAACATTCTTTTCACCTTCAAATCCTTTCTTCAACAATTCTTCTTTATTCTTTGCATCTAACTGGATTTTTTCAGTAGTTTCTTTAACAACTTTACTTATGGCTGTTTCCATTTCTTTGGGAAAAGCACTAACCTTCTTTCGCAATTCGTCTAATTCCTTCTCACCTTCTACAATTATCTTTTCTCGTTCAGCCAGTTCCTTTTCGAGCTGTTCTTTTTTAATTTGACTTTCTTTTTCCAGTTTTATCTTTTCATCTTCAAATTTATCCTTTGTTATCTGTTGTTCTCGTTTAAAGGCATACTCATACTCCTCTTTTTCCTGCTTTTGTCTTTTTGCCTCTTTATCTTGTTGTTCTTTGATTTGTGCCTCATAGAGTTTCTTCTCTTCTTCCCATTTCCGCCGAGTTTGTTGGATTTCCTGGTCTAATTCTTCTCTTTTACCGACTATTTCAGCTTCAAATTCCTTTCTTTTTTGATGTTGGGCTTCTATCAAAGCGGCTAATGTTGCCGATGCCCGCTCTATTCCATATATATCCTCTAATTCTTTCTCTTTAATTTCGATAGCCTTCTTAATTCCAGTGTATTTATTGACTTCCTTCTCCATATTATCTGAAACTTGTGTCAACATCTTGCCTATCTCTAATTTCAGATTAATTAACTGGGTTACAATTCCTTCCGCAGACAGAGCATCTGCTGATTCTACTACCTCTTTTTTCTTTTTCTCCTCGGTTTTCTCTTCTGGTTTTAGTTCAGTTTTACTTTTCTCTTCGAGTTGTTTAAGAAGTGATTGGTATGCATCGAGTATTTCCTGCTTGGTGCTTGTTATAGAAACTTTTTCTGATTGTGTTTTTTTCTCTGCCATAATATCCTCCTTTTCCCCCTTCAGGGGTATTGTCAAAAACTAACCACAGCTGGACTTTCGTAAATTTTATGCTACTTCTAAAATTCTCTTTATCCTTATCAATCTGTTTATTTTGTTCAAAGAGGGTAAAATTAGGCTTAAAAGCCTGATGATTTTTTTGCACCTTATCCTTTTGAAGTTGAGTTGATAAAAAATGCTTTACCTATTTTCTTCCCTTTTTTTCTTCCCTTTGTGCCCTTTGCGATTTATCCTTTTTTAATCGCAAAGAACGCAAAGAAATCGACCGCAAAGAACGCAAAGATTAACGGAGAAAGGAATCATAGAAAATTCACGAAACTCCAGCACAGAGAACACAGAGATTTTTATGTTAATTCTTTATTTTCTCTGTGTCCCCTGTGGTTTCATTTTTTCTTTACTACTGCCTTTCATAAGTATCGAGTAGAAAGTAGAGAGGGCATTTGCTATCTCTTTATGGCACTATGACGACTACACGGTCATAATACAGACTATCAAAATCTATCACACCATTCATATTCATATCCACTCCAAAGTAGATAGTGTAAGTCCCTGAAGGTAGAGATGTGTTCAAGGTATTAAATGGAGGAGTCAAGTCAAATAAAGGTCCTTGATAACTAACTGTCAGACCTGGCACCCATGTATTTCCACTTACCTGATACCGATACCAACCAAAAGGTGTCTCTGCAACATGCCACCAATCTGCATTTTGACCGGCATAACCTCCTGAATTAAGTTCAATGGTGATTGATACTGGCCCTGAGGTAGTTATTGTTCCATCCGAGCCATTTGCCTTTACATCAGGGACAGGTAGTTGTATTTCCTCAACATACTCATCCGAGCCCATATCATAGCCTGCACCCTGTGGTCTTGTATCACCATCGATGTCATCTGGTGGTGCTCCTGTACTGGTGCCTGTATCGATACATGGTGAATCTGCGGTTAAGTGATAATCACCACTACCTACAAACAATGGGTCAGCATCAATGTTGCCTTCTCCTGCCCAGCCACCTTCAATATCAGAGTATGTGATGTCAATAGAGCTTCCCATTTCTAAATGGATTTCCTTTGGATTATCATCCCATAGGATGCTGTTGACAACTCTCGGCGAGGAGGAGTAGCAATAAATCCCGCCGCAGAAGGGATCCGAGTTGTTGGAAATGGTGCAATTTGTTATCGTGGGCGAGGAGTAGAAGCACGCAATCCCGCCGACGAGGCTAGCCACGTTGCCGTTGATGGTGCAGTTGGTAATTGTTGGCGAGGAGTAGTAGAAGCAATAAATCCCACCGCCAACAGCAGCTAAATTTCCACTGATGGTGCAGTTGGTAATTGTTGGCGAGGAGTAGTCGGAGCACAAAATCCCGCCGCCATCCCTAGCTGAATTTCTTCTAATGGTACAGTTGATAATCATTGGTGAGGAAGAGAGACAAGAAATCCCGCCGCCTGACTCATTAGCTGAATTTCCACTGATGGTACAGTTGGTAATTGTTGGCGAGGAGTAGGCTTTGCAACAAATCCCACCGCCACAAATAGCTGAATTTCCACTGATGGTACAGTTGGTAATTGTTGGCGAGGAGTAGGCTTTGCAATAAATCCCTCCGCCAAAGGTAGCCGATCCGTTCTGTATTGTGAACCCACTCAGAACCGACTTAGTTCCCTCGCCAGAATTAAAGGTTACCACACTACCACTGTCATTGCCGTCAATTATGGTACTGGTTGTGCCATTTACAGACTCCACAGTGATACCTTTACCCAAGAAATTGATGTTCTCAATGTATGTCCCATCATCTACCAACACCGTATCTCCATCTACTGCCGCATTAATGGCTGATTGAATAGTAGAGTACTCTAATGGAACATGCAATACCCTTGCCTCTACCAGCACACCATAACTCACCATCACTACACTCAACCCTACACTTTTTAAAACTCTTATTAATGTCTTTTTCATTTAATCTTAACCTCCTTTTTTCATAAGTAGAAAGTAGAAAGTAGAGAGTAGAGAGATTTTGGGACAGGTCATTTTAGTGTGAAATCTTGCGGTTAAAAAACCTGTTTTCCCTCACATGATTCCCGATTAATTGCTCTCTTACTTTCCTTATCCATGGTCAGTTTTACAGCTGACCATTTTACAAAAAAGTTTTATCTCTTCATACTCATCACCTCCTTTATCCAGTTGAACGCTCTTGGATAAAATTGAGCGTTGATTTTATTAGCCCTTCCAAACAGACAATCTCCTTTTCACCCCCACCGAAGGAACAAGGATCAAGGTACAAGGAACAAAATTACTCTACCCTGCTCCTCGATCCTTGAACCTCGAACCTTATTTTTACTGTTTATTCAGATATCCCTTCCTAAAAGCTATATAAAGATGATGCTTGGTTTCTCGTATTTCTGATAACGCTCGATTTATTCCTTCTAAATAGATATTGATATGCTTATTACTCCATCCTTCAGCAAGGTTTGCTGGGCTTGAGTTTGATGACCGACGTATCTGCGACCCTAACTCGTAAAGTTCGTGTTTTGGAAATGTATAACTGAGCTCACATATCTCCAGATGCAATTCACACAACTTTTAGTATACCTCTAAATCCTCATAACTCCTTATCTTTCTCTTTTCCATTTACCTTAATTCTTGAACCTTGAACCTTTTTATCCGAAAACCTTCCAGTTATTGTGAAAAATATTATTATTCTATAGTATACCCCTATGGGATTATGTCAACAAATTTTTTTAAATTTCTTTAATTTCTTCTTTCTGTCATTGCGAGCAACCCTGAATCAAGTTCAGGGGAAGCAATCTCGCTGGATTGCTTCGTCGCTTTGCTCCTCGCAATGACATTTCCATTCTCCTTTGTGCTCCGCAGAGGAGTGAGACCACTTGTGGTGTCATTGACAGCACAAGTGCTGTCACTCCAATACCATCATTGACAATTATCAATTAACCATTCACAATTAACAATTATACTGAACACTGCCATTAACTGAGCTATTTAGGGACGGTTTATTTTCATCGTTTTCCCTGTGATTTCTTTTGGAAATTAGAAATTAGGTCTTCACTTCTTTCCCCAATTTCTAATTTCTAATTTCATATCCATTTTTTAACCGCAAGCTTTCACGCTAAAGTGAACCATTTCTAAAATCGCAATTTGTAACGGTGTTAAGTATAATATACCTCAAATTCTGAATTTTGTCAAGAGGAAATTACGGCAAATTTTGTTATTCTCAGTTTGAGATTAATACTTATTATCCCTACCTGCTGCAACCATTCATCACAGTTAATATGAGTGGCTATCCTTAGTTTTGAGTTTAACATCCTGATTTATCAGGGTGACCTAACTAATATTCTTACCATAAAAAACATTCTTCCTCATTTTTTATCATACCCCTTTTGAATTTTCCCTTTATGTGTACACTCCTTTAAAATAGTATTACGAAAGTAATGAGCTTCTTGAAAATTAGGATTAATTTCTATTGCTTTTCTCACAGATACAATTGCTTTGTTATATTCTTTAATATAATAATAAAACTCTCCCTTTGCCATATAAGCAAATGCATAATTCTCTATTATTTTCTTTTCTATCGGAGTAGAGGGGTATTTTCTATTAATTTTGCCCTTATGAATACCTCTTAGATTTAAATCCACCTCTTTAAATTCTTCACACATCTTATCTAAGGTTACTTCCCTCTTTAATATCCGAAGCATTATATTTTCTCCAGGAATTAATTGATAATTGCTAAAAAGTTCTTGATTCCATGTATAAATAGGATATTTATCAATATTGTGAACTATTAGATTATTTAATCTTTCTCTTTTAATTTTCTCTAGTTTCATCTCTCTATCTCTTTGTTGAGAAGGAAAATTAATAACTAAGTAAGGATAGTTCTTTTTAAGTAAATCAATATACCATTCCTCCACTAATCCAACATAAATAACTATAGCTACATCAGAACGGTAATTTTCAACCCATTGTATATAAGCGGAAGGAAAAACTACCTCATCATATCCTAATGTTAAAATGACCAGCGATTTCTCTTTTAGAGGTTTTAAAATATTTCTATTATAATCATAAGCTAAATAATAGTTATTATAATTATTACTCTGATAATGTATAGAAAAGGAAAGAATTGGAAGGAATAAAATAAAAATATAAAGTATGTGTATGTGTAATTTTATTTTATTCCTATAGATAGGATAAACCCCTCTTACTACTACTTCTCTTGCTCCTAATCCGATTAATATTGAAAATATTAAATATGATATAATATAATAATCTTTAATATTTGGTATATTATATTGTATTGCAAAAAATATATTAGTAATAACTATCACACAAAAGAAAACAAGAAATAATTTCCTCTTAAAAAAAGTAAATATACCTATTATTCCAATCCACACAAGATAAGGAGTAAATTGATAAGGGAAAAAGTCAATATGCTCTTGCATTCTCTTTAAAAAATCATGTCCAGATACTGTAGAAATATATCGATCTTTATATTCTCCCCCCGTAATATGGGCAATACATCTTTCTAACGTCTCTGGATCACCATAGCAATAAGGAGGATTCACATTCACTCGAATAGGTAAATATAGGTACAAGAATAATGGCAGAATGAATAAGCAAAGCATTTTTAGGAGTAGTAAGTAGCTAATAGTCAGTAGTGAGTGAATCGGTTGTTTTTCTTGGCTTAATTTTTTCCACCAAACTGCTACGATAAAGAATAGACTTGCTGGAACTAAGTAGATTGTTTGCATATGATGGGTGAAGGATAAACCGAGGGTGAAAGCGAATAAGGAGAGTAAGCGTTGAGCGTTGAGCGTTGAGCGTTGAGCATTTAACTCCGTGCACCGTGCTCTTTGCTCCAAGTTCATCATTTCTTGCCATTTTATTAGGATGAAGATTATCAATGTTGTAAACAAACCATTCAGTATATATTTCTCCGCTATTACTGCTTGTTCCCAAAATGTAGTAGCAAATGCAAGCATTAGTGCTCCAACTATTGCAGGGATAATCTTAGAAATAGAAACAAAGAAATGGAGAATCGGAGAAACGGAGAAATCCTTTTTTACTGTAAACTGGAAACTGTCAACTGTCAACTTTAAAATGATGAAGTACACCATCATACATGCCAATGAGGCACATAAGGCAGAAGCAAGATTCATTCGATATGCAATGTTCCCTATTGGCAAAATAGTCATCCAAAGTTTGCTCAGTAAACAATACAGTGGATAACCTGTCGGATGTGGAATACCTAAAACATAAGCTGCCGTTATCATATCCCCTGAGTCATGAAATCCAATCGTGGGAGTCAAAGTATGCAAATACACTGCCCAGCAGATGAAAAATACCACTATCCCCCCAGCATAGTCGAAAGCAGTAAATGGTCTGGAAACAATCGGTTCATCCTTTGGTATCAAAAACCTTGGAATTCTAAATTGAACTTTCCACTTCCTCCTTTTCTGTCCTATGCCCTCTGTCTTCTGTACTCTGACTTTCTTCCCCATACTATTACTTCACTCCTTACATCAATTATACCACTACTCCTCTATGACATTTGATATTGTGGATATAGGTAGGTTTCCCAAGCCTTCATTCTTCTGCAATTCCTGCCCGCTTTAGTCTGATGTCTATAGTCTACTGTCTGAATCACACAGAGATTAAGGAGATATTATTCTAATTCCACTCTTCTTCCCTTCATTACACCCTGAACGCTTAATAGTTTTAATTGATGGTCCTTATTATAACATACTTCCTTCCCCAAAAAAAATCTATCCTAAAATGTGGGTAATTGATTAGTGAGAGGGGTTAGGGGTGTGTCCTCTGCGTCTCTGCGGTAAATTACCACCTGAATGGTTACAAAAATTATATCAGTAAATTGGTTTTGTGTCAATAAAAATTATCAACACTACAAAAAAAAGACTTTACATATCGTTTGTTTTGTGATAAAATTTTATTGTAACCATTCAACCTATTATAACCACAGAGGCACAGAGAACACAGAGAATATAATAGAATTTACTACCAAATCCAATCTGTTCCATAATATCTGGAATCTTGATAATTTGCAAATACATATCCCTTTCCTAAATATATTCATTCTCCGTGCCCTCTGTGTCTCTGTGGTGAATAGTTACATGAAAGTTTTTTTCGCATTTTTATTCATTAGCTCCTGTGTTTTTGCTCAAGAACCAGAAATAACAGTTAAGGTAGATAAACCAATTATTACTATTGGTGACCCGATTAAATATACATTAGTTATTGAAAAAGATAACAATGTTCAGATTACACCTCCGGAAATAAAGCCAGGTAATTTTGAGATTCTGAATTATAAAGAATTAAAACCTCAAAAAACAAGGAAAGATAAAATACTTATTCAGTATGAATATATTATTACTACATATCAAACAGGTAAATTCAAGATACCGGGAGTAATCATTGAATACATATTGCCCAATAAAGAAAAGAGGAAAGGACATTCTCAAGAGATAAAGATAGAAGTAAAATCAGTTCTACCCCAAAACGCTAAAGATATTAAAGATATAAAACCACCCGTAGAAATTAAGGCAGATTTAACTAAATGGATATGGATATTAATCATTATATTTTTAATTTTACTGATAAGCGTTATCGGATTAATCTATTGGAATAAAAGAAAGAAACCTCCATTGGAACAGGAGGTAGAAGTTATTAGACCGCCACACGAAATTGCCTATGAACAGCTTAATAAAATTAGAACATCTAATCTCCTAACTCAAGGTTTGGTAAAGGAATATTACATTCAAATTTCGGATGTCATTAGACAATATATCGAAAGAAGATATAAAATTAATGCCTTAGAGTTGACTACTCAAGAACTGATTGAAAAAATGAAAATAAACCTGATAGAACAAGATTATGTCAATTTAGTGAACAACTTTTTAAAGGAATGTGATTTAGTAAAATTCGCTAAATATATCCCACATAAGGAAGAGATAAATACGGTTATTGAGCGAGCTAAAGAGATAATCGACTTCTCAATTGAAAGTGCTGATTTCTCAGAGGAGTTACAAGAAAAACGATGAAAACCAAAAAAACAAATATTTTATTTTGGGCTGTCTTAATAAATTTGATAACCTTACCTGTTTTTGGAGAGGATGTTTTAACTAAATTTGACGCCCTTAATTCATTTATTGCCTGTAAAGTTGATATTGAACCCTTAAAAATAAAATCTATTAATGGTTATGATATAGTAGAGGTTCGGGAATGTCATCAGTCTGCTGAGATTGGCAGACCCAAATTACCGGTGCGCAGCTTTTTTGTGCTTTTACCACCAGAGGCAGTGGTTAAAGATATAACGATTACCTCTATAGAGCAGATAGAACTAAAGGGTGAATACAACATCTGTCCTGTTTCCCCACCCATTCCTATATCTAATGGCTCAAAAACTGCGCATCCGCAATACCTATCTTTAGATTTTTATCCCGAAAATATCATCAAACTTAATTCTATTCAGAAGTTACGAGGTTACAATCTTGCCTGCCTTTCTGTTTTTGGCGCCTGCTACAATCCTGAAACTAAACAATTATTCTGGAATAAACAAATAAATTTCAATCTGAATCTTACAAAGACCGAAGACCAAAGACTAAAGACCAAAGACCAAAGATTGGTTGAGGAGGATGAAAAATTAGTTAAGGAATTAGTTGTTAATCCAGAAGTAACAACATCCTATGGTCTAAAAATGATTCGGCTGCAACCTACTTATACCTACTGTATTATCACCTCTGAAACTTTAGCCGATACTTTTAAACCACTACTCGAGTTCAAAATTAATCAAAGGGGATTTACCGGAACAATTACTACTACCAACTGGATATATGCTAATTATCAAGGTGATGAGCAAGAAAAGATTAAGGCTTTTATTAAAGATTACTATGAAAATTATGGAACCTGTTATGTCCTTTTAGGTGGGGATGCTGAGGTTATTCCATATCGTGGTGTATATGCCAAAGTACCAGAAGGCTCAAATCTTGGAGATTATATCGATTCCCATATCCCCTGTGACCTTTACTATGCCTGCTTTGATAATGACTGGGATTGGGATACCGATGAGGATAGAATTTATGGGGAATTAAACGAAGATAATATCGATTTGATGCCAGAGATCTTTATTGGCAGGGCACCAGTGAGTAACTTATCAGAAGTAACGAATTTTGTTAATAAGGTTATCTCTTATGAAACTTCCGATGATGATTATTTCTATAACGAACTTTTAATCGCCTATAAACTTTGGTATAACCCTGTTTGTGATGCGAAGGAAATTATGGAAGATATTGCAATGGAGACTCCAGGAACATATACTATCCATAAAGAATATGAAACTGATGGAGGTGTGGATAAAAATGGAATAACTAACGATATCAATTCTGGCGTAGGACCAATTGCCCATGCTAATCATGCTAACTGGAATACTGCCCCTCCTTTTGAAATTGGTAGCCCTATAGATGTCAGAACCTTAAGTAATGGCTCTAAAACCTTTATCTTTAACACCATTGGCTGTATTGCTGGGGATTTTAGTAAAGCAGATTGTATTGGTGAGGAGATGATTTTAAATTCAAATGGTGGTGCAGTAGCATTTGTTGGCAATTCAAGATATGGTTGGTTTGATGAATATAATGTCAAAAAATATAGCGGCGAATATCAGATAGAGTTTTTTAAAAAAATTTTTGAAGAAGGATATACCCGTATTGGTGAAACATTGAGTAGAAGTAAGGTGGAATTTATCTCAAGGTGTAATGACCATAATCCTTACCGCTGGATAATGTTCTGTCTTAATTTATTAGGTGAGCCAACAATGGAATTTGAAGCAGTAAAAGAAATCTTTTGTATTGACTATACGATTAAGGATGTAATTGATAAGCCAGGAACAATAACCGATTTAATTGTAACACTCAAAAATATAAAAGATGGCACGATTACAGGAGGAAGAGGAACATTAACTACTACTGACCCAAATATTTCTATTGTTAAGGGGACTGCTACATTTGGTGATATGCCTTCTAAAGGAACAAGTACCAATTTTAGTAATCCATATCAGATAATGGTCAACTCTAATTGTCCTTCGGTACATAAAGTTGAATTTAATCTTGAAATAAGTGGTCAGGATGGTCAGGAAAACTATAAATATACCGATAGATTTAGTGTAACAATAAATCTAAAGGAAGATAACCTTAGCAGAGTTATCCATTATCCTAATCCTTGCTATCCTGATGAAGGTGATGTGCTTAAGATTGGCAATATACCACTGAATTCTAACCCGAAAATCTATATTTATAATTTAGCAGGTGAATTAATTCGGACATTAGATGAAGAAGGTATTGAAATTCAAAAATATCCTGGTTCAGAGGTAGTTTACTGGGATGCTAAGAATGATTTAAATAAAGATGTTGCCTTTGGAGTTTATATCTACATACTTAAATGTGATGTAGGAACTAAAAAGGGCAAGATAGCCATTATTAGGTAGGAGAATCTGTGATTCAGACAGTAGACTATAGACATCAGACCCCAGACTAAAACGGGCAGAAATTGCAGAAGAATGAAGGCTTAAAAGAAGTGGAAGTGTAAGTGGATGTGTTTTTCACTTTCACTTCCACTTACACTATGAGAGTCTATAGTCTTGTGTCTGATGTCCAGTGTCTGAATCACAGATAGGAGAATAAAGTGAAGAGGATTTTAATTATAATCGGGGTGTTAATCTTATTTTCAAATACAGCATTTGCATTAAATTCAGGTGAAACTTGTGCCTCTTTCCTTAAAATTGCACTAGGTCCAGGGGCTGTAGGAATGGGTGAGGCATTTACTGCAATTGCGGATGATGTTACGGCTATTTACTGGAATCCTGCGGGCTTATCTCAAATCAATACCCGCCAGTTTATCTTTATTCATAATCTCTGGTTTGAAGAAATGAATCATGATTTTATAGGACTGACTGTGCCTCTAAAAGAGAAACAAACTATTGGTCTTGGTGTGATAGGATTGTTCATGGACGATATAGAACGCAGAAGAAATGAGTATGATTTAGCACCAATAGGGACTTTTGAGGCAAAAGATATAGCGGTTATTATCTCATGGGCTCATAAAGATGTTGGGATGAGTCTTAAATTAATCTCTCAAGAAATAGATGCTAAAAAGGGTACGGGCGTGGTATTTGACCTCGGTTATTTATATCCATTACGAGAAAATATTAAAATAGGTCTAACTTTACAAAATTGGAATGAAATGAAAAAAATGAAGATTTACAAAAAGGAGTTTGACTACCCTACACTGTTGCGAGGTGGAATTTCATACCAAAAAGATAGTTTATTATTAGCCATAGACTTTTATAAACCCTTTGACAGCAAACCATCTGTTCATTTTGGATTAGCAAAAGGGTATGGAAGACTTTTTTTGAGAGCTGGCTATAGATATAAATTGAAACAAATTGATAATGAACCACTTTCGGGTATAACCGTAGGGTTAGGCTATAAGTTTAAGGAGTCTTATCAATTAGATTATGGCTATGTGCCTTATCAAGATTTAGGTTCAAGTCACCGGTTGTCGATAATGATAAGGTATTGATAAAAAGGGAGAAAAAATCAATGAAAAAAGTTAGTATCATCGGGGCAGGCAATGTCGGCGCAACAACTGCCCTTTTAGTGGCTCAAAAAGAATTGATTGATGAGATAATTTTAGTAGATGTAGTTGAAGGATTAGCCGAAGGAAAGGCACTTGATATCGCTCAATTATCCCCAATAGAAGGATTTGAAACTAAAATCATTGGCACATCTGATTATTCTCAAATGGCAAATTCAAATTTAGTAGTTGTTACCGCCGGGCTTGCCCGTAAACCCGGTATGGATAGGTTAGATTTGCTTTATAAAAATGCCCGGATTATTAAAGAAATAACCTTAAATATAGTCAAATATGCCCCTGATTCTATCATCATTATGGTGACTAATCCGGTAGATGTGATGACCTATCATGCCTTTAAGGTATCCGGGTTTAGTCCTCAAAGGGTGCTTGGTCAGGCGGGGATATTAGATACTGCCAGATTTTGCTATTTTATCTCACAAGAATTAAAAATCTCTCCTAAAAATATATCTTCAATAATTTTAGGCGGACATGGGGATTCAATGATACCATTACCTCGATGGACGCTGGTAAATAAAATACCAATTACAGAACTAATGGATGAAAAAACATTAGATAGATTAATTGAACGAACGCGAAAAGGAGGTGGTGAGATAGTAACATTGCTTAAAACAGGTAGTGCCTTTTATGCCCCAGCCGCCTCGACAGTTCAAATGGTGGAGAGTATCATTAAAGATACAAAACAAATTTTACCCTGTTCTGTATATTTACAAGGAAAATATGGAGTTTCAGATATTTATATTGGAGTGCCTGCAAGATTAGGTGCAAATGGGGTAGAAGAGATAATTGAACTTGAATTAAATGAGGATGAATTAACGAATTTCCAGACTTCCGCTAAAATTTATAAACAGGGCATTGCCGAGCTTTATGGGTAATATAGTGGTTATTAATCAAATTAGTAACTATTCAGCCACTGGTTGACACGGATTAGCACGGATAAATAGCAGAGGACAGAAGGCAGAGGGCAGAAGGCAGAGAGCAGAGGGCAAAGGACAACAGGAGAAAACCCCTTAAGCCTGATTACGGAGACGGAAAACGGACACGGATTACGAATTTTCGTAACCGTTCAGGTAATCCTTTACCGCAGAGACGCAGAGAAACAGAGAGGAAAATATCTTTTTTTCGTATTTTTCTCGCATTTTTCGCTGTTTAAAAAGGCTTAAAAACAGTTAGTCAAAAGTAAGTATTAAAAGATTAATAAACAACGAAAGACCCGAAATGCACACAAAAAAAGGAAATTTCTGTCTCTGGTGAATAGATTTTAATTTTTTCTCTGCGTCTCTGCGTCTCTGCGGTGAACGGTTACGAATTTTCCGTGTTTCATCTGTGTCCATCCGTGGCTGAATAGTTACGATGTGGGTAAGTTTTAAAAAAAATACTTGACAAAGGTGTTCAAATGTAGTATTTTATAATAGGATGAGGATAAATCCTCCACAATTCTTATGGCGAGATAATTACACACTTCCGTATGGGGAGAAGGGATGAATATTATTAGTAAAGGGAAAAGCCCATTTTATCCAGGGCAACCTGTCCCGATAGAATTCTTTATTGGTAGAATAAATGAAATTCAACGAATTACCAGGTCAATAAAGCAAGTTGAATTGGGAAAGCCACAGGCAATTTTTCTAACAGGTGAATATGGAATTGGTAAAAGTTCCCTGGCTGGTTTTATGAAATATTGTGCAGAAAAGGATAACCAAATTTTGGGCATTCATGTATTGCTTGGTAATGTAGAAACAGTGGAAGGTGTGGCCATTAAAACGGTTGAAACAACAATTAAAACGCAAGTTTATAGACCTACCATTACTGATAAAATTCGAGATTTTCTGGCAAAATACATAGGTCAACAAGAACTCTTTGGATTTAGTGTAAACCTTGAGCAGTTAAAAACTGATGGGCCAAATATCTCACAGGGTTTTTTGCCCTTCTTGCGTGAGTTGTTGAATCGAGTTAAAGATAATGGTATTAAAGGGATAATGTTAATTCTTGATGAAATTAACGGAATTACCAAAAATAAACAATTTGCTCATTTCATTAAAACATTGGTCGATGAGAACGCTCTTTGCACGGACAAAGTTCCTTTAATGTTAATACTTTGTGGAGTTGAAGAGAGAAGAAGAGAGATGATTCAACATCATCAACCCGTTGAACGAATTTTTGAGATAGTTGAGCTTAAGTCAATGGACAATAATGAAATAAAAGTGTTTTTTAACAAAACATTTAATTCTGTGGATATGCAGGTTACAGATGAAGCAATGTCCCTTCTATCCCATTATTCAGCTGGATTTCCCAAAATTATGCATCTTATAGGTGAGACTATTTTCTGGATAGACAAGGATGATGTTGTTGACAAAGACGATGTGAGAAATGGAATTCTTGTAGCCGCAGAAGATACGGGCAAGAAATTTGTTGACCAACAAATCTACAAGGCGTTGCGTAGCAGAGAGTATCATTCAATTTTATCAAAACTTAGTAAGGAAGACTTTGATTTATCTTTCCAAAAAGGTAATATTGAAAAAGGGCTTTCTGATGTAGAAAAGAAAAAATTTGATAACTTTCTCCAACGAATGAAAAGACTTAATGTCTTAAAATTTGGATATGAACGAGGAGAATATATATTTAATAATCGTTTAGTCAGACTCTATCTATTGCTTAATTCCTTTAGAGAAAAGCAATAATGGGAAAAGGATAATTGTGCCGTTGTGGCTAAATAATTATGAATTATGAGAGGAGTGTAAAAAAAAATGACTGGAATTGAATTGATAATGATGATATTGACCTTAATAGGTGTAATCATTGCCGTGAGTTTCTCTATTTTATCTTATAGAAGAAAGGAAAACATTACTATTGAAGGATTAGGGAATATTACCAAAACGATTGATGGGGTAAAAACAGACCTGCATCGCACCATTCATATGCTTTCTTTGTCTCTGGAGCAATTAGAATTAAGAGAACAAACAGCCTCTCAACAATTAACCGAGATTAATGAGGTATTAAAAGCGACTAAAGGGATGAAAAGCGTGGGAGAAATTATCCTGGATACCTTAATTAGTGATAAATTGCCACGCGATGTCTATAAAAAAGACTATGAATTATCAGACGGGACAAAGGTTGATGGTGCAATTGTGTTAGAGAATGAAATTATTCCGATTGATACAAAATTTCCGATTGAAACCTACCGCAAATTAGTTAGAGCCACACAAAAAGATGAGAAGGAACTACGCCGAAAATTAGAAAAAGAGGTTAAAAGTCAAATTGACACCGTGGCTAAGTATGTGACATTAGAGAATATTGAATTTGTCTTACTTTATATCCCTTCAGAAAACGCTTACTATGAAATATTGACTCAAACAGAACTATGTGAATATGCCCAAACAAGGATGGTGCATCTGACCTCACCTCGAACCTTCCATTATTTTCTCGGATTAGTTTTATTTGGTATAAAAGATAGGAAAATCAAAAGAGACCTACGACTGATGGTTGATATTTTAAATACACTTAAACAGAATGTAGTGGAGATGGGGACAATTATTGGTAATTTAGACCGTGAATTAAGCACTGTTGTCACCTCTGGGGCTAAACTTCTTAAAAACTATGAAGAGGTAAATAGAAATCTTGCCCAAATTAGCGAAAAGATTATGGAAGGGATTAAAGAAGTATAGTGTGCGGTCACTACGCAATTGGTAACTATTCAGCCACTGATTAACACGGATTAGCACGGATAAATACAAAGGTCAGAAAATATAGCGGTTATTAACTGGAACTTTACATAGGATAATACCCATAAATAAGGCATGAGAATAATCGTTCCGTTAGGAACATAATATCGGTAGAATAGATAGATAAATCAATTAGTTCCGTAGGAACGATATATTGGTAGAAATAGATAGACAAATCAATCAGTTCCGTAGGAACGATATATTGGTAGAAATAGATAGACAAATCAATCAGTTCCGTAGGAATGATATATTGCACTTATTAATCGAAATTTGACCCAGATATGGGTATGAAATTCCAAATCACAAATTCCAAATTCCAAACAAATTCGAATGACCAAAATTCAAAATTTCAAACAATATGATTTAATTGGAGTTTCGTGAATTTTCTATGATTCCTTTTACCTTTAATCTTTGTGTTCTTTGCGGTCGATTTCTTTGCGTTCTTTGCGGTTAAAAGGGATAAACCGTAAAGAGCGCAAAGGAATAACGCAAAGGGCACAAAGGGAAGAAAATAAGTAAAGCATTTTTTATCAACTCAACTTCAAAGGATAAGTTGCAAAAAAAAAATCATCAGGTTACAAAAAAATAATTGTAACTATTCAGCAAGGGAGAATATCGGCTTTTTATAAGTGTTCACTTTTAATTCTTAAATAACATTTTTCAAAAAAATGCTTGACAAAATTTAATTAATATGCTATTATACAATCATAAGGGATGAGGAATTAAATCCTCCTTTCAATTGTAGATAGGAATTAGAAAAAAAGAGATATTACTATATCTTATTGAAAATCAAATGGTTATGCTAAATTTTTGTCTTTATAAATAACATTTTTCAAAAAAATGCTTGACAAAATTTAATTAATATGCTATTATACAATCATAAGGGATGAGGAATTAAATCCTCCTTTCAATTGTAGATAGGAATTAGAAAAAAAGAGATATTACTATATCTTATTGAAAATCAAATGGTTATGCTAAATTTTTGTCTTTAAATAGAGGGGAAGTTCCGTTGAAAGTCGATGATAAAAAACTTGACTATTTGAAGGAGAGTAGGAGGGTAACTGTATTCTGCACAATAAGAGGGTCAACCTTTCACTTG
>JBFLXS010000042.1 GCA_040755795.1 bacterium
AAAAAATATGTTGCATAAAATCGAATTATGTTGTAAAATATAAAAGTTGATATTTGATGATAGAGGAGATAAATATGAATAGGTTAGATAGAATCGAAAAAATATTGAATGAAAATACCAAAGGCTTAAAACTATTAAAAGATAGACAATTAAAGACCGATGAACAATTGCGAAAGACCGATGAACAATTGCGAAAGACCGATGAACAATTGCGAAAGACCGATGAACAATTGCGAAAGACTGATGAAGAATTGCGAAAGACTGATGAACAGCAAAGAAAGACTAATGAAGATATATCTCGTGTATCCAGAGAAATCGGTGGAGGATTAGGGAGAATGGCAGAAGGATTAACCGCACCTTCTATCCCTAAGTTATTCGCAGAATTAGGCATAAAAGTAAAACATGTCTTTCAAAGGGTAAGAACTATTGAGGATGGCAAATGTATTGGTGAAATAGATTTGGTCTGTCCCGCGAGAAGAAATGGGAAAGAATTGGTATTACTTGGAGAGGTAAAAGCACATCTTACCTCAACCGATATAAAAGACTTTTTGCCTTCTATTGAGCATTTCAAAGAATACTTTCCTGAATATAAAGAAGCAGAAATTATCACTTTGGTCTCGGGTATGTATGTGGCTGAAGAGGCAAAAAGATTTGCTTATAAAAAGGGGTGTTATATCCTTGCTCCAGCAGAGGATACAATGCAAATTCTAAATCCTAAGGATTTTAAACCAAAAGTATATTAACTAATGAAATACTGTAACTGTTCAGCCACAGATGAACACAGATAAAACACGGATTTTTTTAAATATACGCAAGTAATTGCTTTTCAAATTAATAGAAGTATAAAAACGGGATTTTGATTTCGGGGTTTGGGATAAAAGAAACATTATTCTCATACCACCTCATTACTAATCCTGATTTACCCAAAAGTCTGTCTTTATCTGTGCTAATCCGTGTTAATCTGTGGCTAAATAATTACTATCTTTTTACCTATACCTGAACGGTTACGAAATACTTACAAAGAGGAGGTTTTTAAATTATGGCTATAAAAGTAGGAATAAATGGCTTCGGTCGGATTGGAAGGGGGGTTTTAAGGGCAGGAATTGATAATTCAAAAATAGATTTCGTGGCGGTAAATGATGTAACTGACGCGAAAACATTAGCCCATCTCCTTAAATATGACTCAAATTTTGGCATACTTAACAAAGAAGTATCAGCGACTGCAGATTCTATTATCGTTGGTGGCAAGGAAATAAAGGTTCTAAAGGTTAAAGACCCGCAAGAACTGCCTTGGAAGGATTTAGGGGTAGAGATGGTTATAGAATCAACCGGACATTTTACAGATAGAGAATCTGCTTCAAAACACTTGCAAGCGGGTGTGAAAAAGGTGATTATCAGTGCCCCGGCGAAGAATGAAGACATTACAATTGTGCTTGGTGTAAATGAGGACAAATACAACCCAAACACCCACCACATCATCTCTAATGCCTCCTGCACCACCAATTGTTTAGCCCCGATAGTAAAGGTATTGCTGGATAATTTTGGGATAAAGCGTGGATTAATGACGACTATTCATTCTTATACAAATGACCAGCGAATTCTTGACTTACCACATAAAGATTTACGACGGGCAAGAGCCGCGGCTATATCTATGATTCCTACTACTACCGGCGCCGCAAAAGCCATTGGATTGGTTATTCCAGAACTAAAAGGCAAATTCCACGGCATTGCCATTAGAGTGCCAACTCCTAATGTTTCATTGGTAGATTTGGTCGTGGAGATCGAAAAGGATGTAACTAAGGAAGAGGTAAATGCGGCAGTTAAATCTGCGGCTCAAGGAAAATTAAATAAATATTTAGAATATTGTGAGTCACCTTTAGTCTCAACGGATTTTAACGGTAACCCTAAATCCGCTATATTCGACCCGGAATATACCACGGTGATGGAGAATAACTTAATTAAGGTTTTAGCCTGGTATGATAACGAATGGGGGTATTCTTGCCGCGTGGTGGATTTGATTGAGTATATAATGAGTTAAGGGAGACTGGAAATCATGGAAAGGATAGAATATCAACCTGATATAGAATTGAATTATTTAATTAAGGCAGGGATATATAAGAGTAAGAAAGAAGTAGTACAAGAAGCTCTAATGACATTATTACAAAATCATCCTCAATACAGAATTGAGATTGCTATTCAAACATATCAGAATGAACCTATATCATTAGGTAAGGCAGCAGAAATTGCTGGGGTATGCTGGGAAGAGATGCGTAAAATAATGGTAAATAGAGGTATCCCTATTAGATTAGGTCCTGAAAATATAGAAGAAGCTAAAAAGGAAATAGAAACATTAAAAGATTAATATGAGCAAAATAGCCATCTTAAATAATACAGTTCTCTCTAACTTTTCATCAGTTAATAGATTAGATTTAATTAAATTCGCCTTTGATGAATATTATACGAGTAAAGATGTGGTTGATGAAGTTAGTATAGGAATCAAAAGAGGATATGATTTTCTTCAACAAGTTAGAGAAAATATTTATCCACTTAATAAAAATGGTTGGTTAAGAATAGAGAACATAAGAAAGTTAAGTGATTATAAACTTTATGATAAACTGTTAAAAACCGTAAGTCGAGGAGAGGCTTCTTGTATTGTTATAGCTTATCAAAAAGGATGGATATTTGTCTCTGATGATAAGGATGCAAGAATAATTGCAGACTCTTTTGGAGTTAAAATTTCAGGAACATTAGGTATATTAAAAATAGCTATTGATAAAGGGATTATTTCTATAAAAGAAGCAGATTTCTTACTTGATTTAATGATTAAACGAGGGTATAGAGCACCAATTAGAAACATAAGGGAAATACTGGAGGTAGAATAAAATTGAACATTAAATTCTCAAAAGGTGGTGTCAAAAATAATATGAAAGAAATTGGAAATGAATAGAAGGTGTTTTTGAACAAATCAAGGAGTATTTAGGGGAAACTTTTAGTTCGGCAGGCTCACTATCAGGTTTTTCTCTTTGTAGCGATGAGGCCAGAGATAATAATCTTGAAGTTAATTCGTGTAATTTGTGTAATTCGTGGTTAAAAAATGGGGGGAGGGAAGCTCAATTTACATAAGTGCTTGAAAATATAGAAAGTTAAGAAAATTTGTAGGTAAAATTTTTGACATTACCGAGGCTAACTAAAGGAGGAAAAAATGGATTTTAATAAATTAACTATTGAGGATATGGAGATAAAAGGAAAACGCGTATTAATTCGTGTGGATTTTAATGTACCTTTAGATAATGGAGGCAATATTAGTGATGATACAAAGATAACCGCTCATCTACCCACAATAAATTATGCCTTATCCCACGAGGCAAAAGTTATCCTGATGTCGCATTTAGGCAGACCTAAAGGAAAGGTGGTGGAAAAATTAAGTCTGGCACCTGTGGCTTCAAGATTGAGTGAACTACTTAAAATAAAGATTAATTTTGTAAATGAGTGTATAGGAGAAAAAGTAAGAGAGGTGGTGATGGCAATGCACCCCAAAGAGGTAGTCCTTTTAGAAAATTTGAGGTTTCATCCAGAGGAAGAAACAAACGACCCAAATTTTGCAAAAGAATTAGCCTCTCTGGGTGAAGTATATGTTGATGATGCCTTTAGTGCTGTCCATCGTGCCCATGCATCTATTTCTGCTATTACTCAATATTTCCCACAAGCGGTGAGTGGATTTTTGCTAAAAAACGAGATAGAATATCTAAGTCGTGTTTTCCTTCATCCAGATAGACCAATTTGTATTGTTCTTGGTGGTGCAAAGGTATCCTCTAAAATTGGCGTTATTGATAATCTTCTGAATAAAATTGATAAATTAATTATTGGCGGCGGTATGGCATATACCTTTTTAGCCGCTCAAGGTAAAAAGGTTGGGAATTCACTATTAGAAAAGGATAGACTCGAAGATGTAAATAGGATTCTAACAGATGCCACGAAATACAGAGTAGAAATTCTGCTTCCAGGTGACCACCTCATAGCTGATGCGATTAAAGAAGATGCAAATACCCAAATAGTAAATTTGGAAGATGGTATTCCTGATGGCTGGATGGGAGTGGATATAGGGCCACAAACTATGGAAAAGTTTACTAATGCCTTGAAAGGGGCAAAAACTATATTCTGGAATGGGCCAATGGGTGTTTTTGAAATTGATAAATTTAATACTGGAAGTACTACTATCGGAAAGGCGATTGTAGATACAGGTGCACTGACTATTGCCGGCGGCGGTGATACAGATGCGGTCATCGATAAATTAGGATTAATGAATAAAATAACACATATTTCTACGGGTGGTGGTGCATGTCTGGAATTCCTTGAAGGTAAAGAGTTACCTGGAGTTAAAGTATTGACAAATAAAGAATAGAGGTAAAATCAATGCGCAGACCAATTATTGTGGCAAATTGGAAGATGAATAAAACAACTAAAAAGGCAATACAATTTGTGACTGAGTTAAAAGAACAATTATCTAATTATACAGGTGTTGAAGTGGTTGTATGTCCTCCTTTTACAGCTTTAAGTAGAGTAAAGGAAGTCTTGCAGGATAGTAAAATAGTTATTGGCGCCCAAAATATGTATCCAGAGCCAGCAGGGGCAGTTACCGGTGAAATATCCCCTTTAATGTTGATTGATGTTAATTGTGAGTATGTCATTATTGGTCATTCTGAAAGACGAATACTATTTAATGAGACGGACGAAATAATTAATAAAAAACTTAAAGTTGCTTCTACTTATAGACTTAGACCTATATTGTGCATTGGAGAACACATCGAGCAAAGAGATGCGGGTAAAACTGAAAAGGTAGTCTATCAGCAATTGATTAACGGATTGGCGGATATAGGTAAAGATGATATTTTAAAAATGGTCATTGCTTATGAACCAATCTGGGCAATTGGCACGGGTAGAACCTCTACTCCAGAGGATGCTAATGCTATTCATAAATTTATTCGTCAGACTTTAAATGATATTTATGATGAAAAAGTCGCTTCAAAAATCAGGATTCAATACGGTGGTAGTGTTAGACCGGATAATATCGATGCCTTGATGTCCCAATCTGATATTGATGGGGTCTTAGTCGGTGGGGCAAGTTTAGATGTGCGGTCTTTTGTTAGAATTGTGAAGTTTAAAAGAGAGGTTGTGTGAATCGTAACATTTTACCCAAAATTTGGTAAATGGTAACTGGTGATTGGTAATTAGTTACCAATTACCAATTGATTATTTACTTTTAATTTCGTGAAACCCTATTATTAAATACTTGAGGAGGTGAAAAATAATGTCTGGACATTCAAAATGGGCTGGAATTAAACATCGTAAGGGCGCATTAGACGCTCAACGAGGTAAGATTTTCTCTAAATTAATTCGCGAAATCACCGTTGCCGCAAGAAATGGGGGAGGTAATCCAGAAAATAATGCGCGACTTCGTATGGTTTTAGACAAGGCAAAAGGTGAAAATATGCCTGCGGATAATATTAAACGCGCCATTCAACGAGGCACAGGTGAATTACCAGGAATAGTTGTTGAAGAGGTAACCTATGAAGGTTATGGACCTGGTGGAGTAGCAATGTTAGTCGAGGCAATGACGGATAATAAAAATAGAACTACTTCTGAAATAAGAAGAATTTTTTCACGAGGTGGCGGAAATATGGGTGAGTCAGGCTGTGTGTCCTGGATGTTCCATAAAAAAGGTTGTCTATCGGTTGATAAAAAGGACATAGGTGAAGATGAATTGTTAGAGATGATTATGGAAGCAGGGGCAGAAGATATGAAATTGGAAGATGATGTCTATGAAATTACTACTGACCCACAAAGTTTTGAAGAAGTGAAAAACATCTTAGCTAAAAATGGTCTTAAGTTAAAATTCGCTGAGATTTCAATGGAACCCCAAAGCTATATTAAGGTTGACGCAAATACGGCTCGAAGCGTCTTAAAACTGATTGAAGCCTTAGAAGAAGACGAGGATGTTCAAGAGGTTTATTCTAATTCTGATATTCCAGATGAAGTTATGCAAGAATTACAACAAGGATAAAAAGGTGAGAATGAGAAACACTCAAACCTTAATCTCAAAATATGTAAGGGTTCAGGTAGGATAAAAATAAGGAGAAAGGGAGAAGATGGAGAAGTGGAGAAAAGAAGAGTTAACTGATAGGATTATTAATGCCTGTATTAATGTCCATAAAAAGTTAGTGTCGTGTTGAACAAATAACGCACGGAATTTGATTCTGGTAACTGGTGATTGGTAACTGGTAATTAAATACCGTTCGGCTGAGCTCAGGACGAAACTATTTAACCAATTACCAGTTACCAATTATCCGTTTGCAGGTTACGAAACCTGATGATGCCCCGTGCAAAACTTACTCAACACGACACCAGGATTAATGTCTGAAGGGTGGAGCAAGAAAAAGTTTGAGCCCTTTCTCCAATTCTCCCTTTTCCCCATTTCTCCTTGTTTACACTTCTAATGTATAGCCCTGTAATGTATAGCCCTGAACGGTTACCAAAATATGATTGTATTAGGCATTGACCCGGGATTAGCCACAACAGGCTACGGAATAATTAAACACAATGAAAAGTTAGAACTGATTCATTATGGTTCTATAGAAACGAGGGCAAATCAACCTTTCATAATACGCTTACAGATGATATACAGGGAGATGAAAAAACTCCTGCGGCTATACAAACCGGATGTAGTTGTTATCGAAGAGATATTTTTCTGCAAAAATGTAAAAACCGCTTTACAAATTGGACATGTTCGAGGCGTAATAATGTTAGCCGCGATTGAGGCGAATAGTGAAATAGCAGAATACACCCCACTTCAAGTCAAGCAAGCACTTACCGGCTTTGGTCGAGCACAGAAAAAACAAATTCAGCAGATGGTTAAAATATTATTAAACTTAAAAACTATCCCAAAACCTGACGATGCCGCAGACGCATTAGCAGTAGCAATATGCCATATTCATTCCTCAAAATTTCGACCTGTACGGTTAGATTAACCTTACTCACATCTTTTAAAACCATCACTGATTTAATCCTTATCGTTACCCACATCTTTTAAAAACCACGAAGGGCAGGGAGAGCACGAAGAATTATAAAACAAATCTTTTAATCCCATCTTTCAATTTCTTCTCATTAAAGGTAATCGTCGAGGTAATATTTGTAAAAACAAGATTTTTTGCATCTTTTGGTGTTTATAATGTTCGTAGTAACCCGCTTTAGCGGGTGAATAACCGCATAAATGCGGTTACTACAAACCAGAAGGTTACCATTTTTCTTTGTGTCCTTCGTGCTCTTCGTGCTCTTCGTGGTATTTCTCTCTATTTCTCTCATTCTACCCAATTTGTGGGTAAGGATAAGGATTTAATCAGGAATGGTTTATCTTCATTGCACAGGTCGAAAATATTCAGAAAAAAGTTCTTGACTTTAACCAGTTAAAAGGATATAATTTCAAATGGAGAAAAAACTATGGCTATTTCATTGATAAGGGAAGAACAAGAACACATTATTAGGGTATTACCTATATTATTAAAGAAGGATGAGCAATTTAAAACCTCACTCTATTCCGTCTTAAGCGAGACTTTTGTTAAAAAGGATGACTTTTCTGAGCTTAAGGAGATAGTCAGGGAGCTTGGTGTAACCGTCAAGGAGCTTGCAGAGGCACAAAAAAGGACAGAACAAAAGGTAGAAGAGCTTGCAGAGGCACAAAAAAGGACAGAGGAAGGAATAAGAGCCCTGACAGAATCTCATAAAAACCTTGCCCAAAAAGTAGGTGGCCTTGACCATACAGTTGGCTTCAGGCTTGAGGATGAATCCTATAAAGCACTACCAGGTTTTTTTAAAAGGGATATGGGTCTGGAAATTATAGGCAGGCTTAAGAGAGACTATATTGAAACAGGGAAGGAAAGATACATAGAGGTGAACATCTTTGGAAAAGGAATGTTAAATGGCAAAGAATACACTATTATAGGAGAAGCAAAGTCCCAGCTTAAGAAAAGAGATGTGGATGATTTTATAAAACATGCAGAGATGGTAAAAGGATATGTAAAAAAGGAGCAAATAAGAGTTCTTGTAACCTACCAGGCACATCCCGGTGTTCAAGATTATGTTAAGAAACAAGGGATTAGGCTATATTTTTCGTATGAATTTTAAAGGAGAGAAATTTCACGCCAGGGCGCAAAGACCGCAAAGAAAAAAAGTATGTGTTTAGCCACAGAGACACGGAGAACACAGAGGAGTATTAGAATTTAGGACTTTAGTTCTAATTTTGTCTCCTGAATACTTTATAATTCTTTGTGAACTCTGTGCCTCTGTGGCAGGGCTAAACACATACGAAAAAAATACCTTTGCGTCCTTTGCGGAAAAAAAGGATGGTTCGACAGGCTCACCATGACATTCGACAGGCTCACCATGACAGTGGTTCGTAGTTCGACAGGCTCACTATGACACCAGTTCTGAAGAGTAAATTTCGACCTGTGCAATTAGATTGATTCACCGCAGAGACGCAGAGGGAAAATAAATGTAAAATGTAAAATGGGAAATGAAAAATGGGAAATTTTAGCATTTCGCAAGACTCGACACCCTTTGGTTACGCATTCTCATTTTACATTTCTCATTTTACAGTGTCCATTTTACATTGATTACATAGGTCGAGATTTTTTACTCTTCAGGACTGGACCTGATTATGGTACAGGGTAAAAAAACTATGTAGGTCGAGATTCACATCTCGACAAAAAATAAAAAGGAGGATGAAAAAAAATGAAAAGGACAATAATTTCATTAATGTTGTTATTTGGGCTAAGTATCAGCCCTACATCTGCCTTTACAGCACAAATTTACGGGGCGGATGCGGTTCTTACTCCACAGGTTGGTGACCTTATGGGTGGTTTAGGCTGTTTTGTAGGAGGTGAGGTTCCAGGTCAGTATGATTGGACGATAGGCAATTGTGTACCTGGTGGTGTTCCAACAGATGATATGGTGTTTTCCACCCAGGATCCAACAACTGGTTGGCGAGAAAGGATGCGCATTACCAGGGAAGGTAATGTCGGCATCGGGACTACGACTCCGAATGAGAAACTAAGTGTTGCTGGGGTGATTGAGTCAACCAGCGGAGGAATTAAATTTCCAGACAACACAGTTCAGACAACCGCCGCAGGTGGAGGACACTACATAGGCGAATCTTATGGTGGTGGGATTGTATTTTATGTCTATGATAATGGACAACACGGTTTAATAGCTGCTACAGCCGATCAATCCACATCTATGAGATGGTATGCTGGAACTTATATACGCACAAGGGCTCAGGCAGATGGTGTAGGAGCAGGAAAAGCAAATACAGCCATTATCATTGCCAGCCAGGGAGATGGGGATGGTGCTACCTATGCAGCCAGAGTTTGCAATGAGTATTCAGTAACAGTAGATGGTGTTACCTATGGCGACTGGTACTTACCATCAAAACACGAGTTGAATTCATTGTATCAACAAAAGGATGTGGTTGGCGGTTTTGGTAGCTACGTCTACTGGAGTTCTACCGAGATCTCTAGCGGCGTCGCGTGGGGCCAGTCCTTTGACTATGGCGGCCAGAACTACGCCAATAAGAACGTCACATTGAGAGTGCGTGCGGTTCGGGCTTTTTAACTATTTATCTATTTAACTATTTAATTACCGCGAAGCGGTCGAATTTTTTTGAGAAAGATGGCATTAACACACGATTTACCTATTTACAGAGATGTCTACAAACTCATATTGCAGGTTTTTAATTTCACGAAAGATTTTCCACGTGAGTACAAATACACGCTTGGTCAGGACATGAAACGCTATGCAATAGTGCTTGTCCGCTCAATATATCGGGCTAATCGTTCATTAGACAAGAAACAATACCTTGAAGAGTTTTTAGATTGTTTTGAGATATTGAAATTGGAAATACGGTTAAGCGTTGATATGAAAATACTCGCGGTAAAAAAACAGGCGGAATTATCAGCTTTGCTCGATAGTATAGGTAAACAGGCAACAGGTTGGAAAAATGCTGTAAAAGTTTAAAAGCCGGAATTTCGGCAGCTACGGGTTGTCGGAAGCGAGCAGATTTTGGTAACTATTCAGAGGTATGAAGATTTGCCACAGAGACACAGAGGCACAGAGAAAAATTAACAGAGAAGTCGCTTGGGTCCATCTTTTAAAAGCTGATTCCAATAGACCAGGTCCCAAATACCGATGAACTTCTATTGCATCTCCAATTATCTGCTCTGTCCGTTCTTTTTCTAAAATCATTACTCCGTGCCTCCGTGTCTCTGTGGTAATTCCACAGGTCGAAATTTTTCAATCGCTAATTCTAATTCCTTTTTTATCTCCGGGTCATTTTCTTCAACTACCCATTTCTTAAATTCGTTAATGACTGTTTCTTTTCGTAATTCACCTAATCCATAGATAGCGGCTAATTGCAATTTTTTATTATTACATTTAGCCATTTTTAATAAAGGGTCAATGACTTCATCGAATTTTAAGTTAGCCAGTGCCACTGCCGCGGCGACACGCATATTTTCATCCTCTCTTTCATCGGTTAATATCTTTTTCAGTGGAGCAATTACCTTTTTAGTTTCCATTTTAGATAAAAGTTGGGCTAAGACAAATCTAAGTTTCCAATCCTTATTTTTATCTACCAATACCTCAATTATCATTGGTGCTGCGGGTTTACCCACAAATCGCAGGTAGGATATTTGAGGTTTTCCAATAGTAAATATTTGATTGATATCATTTGTGGAATTACAGGTTTTTTCTAATAATCCAATCTCACGCCAGATTTCCTTTTTTATATCATCACTAATTTCCTGTTTTTCTGTCCTTTTAAAGGTATGACTAATCCACAGAAACATAGTGATTAAAATTATGGCAAAGATAAGAATTCTTAGAAGTGGATTTTGTGGCTTTTCCATCTAAAACTTCACCTTTGTTCCAAATGATGAGGTTTGGGATTTATTCCCAATGTTATCATAGACTTTTTGATAGATATAACTTAAAGATATGTTTTTTGATAACTCAAAATTTATTTTTTCTGTAAGCGTACTATTGGGCGCATTAAAATCAAGCAAGTGATACCCTTTTTGCCTTCTTTCATGGTCATAGAGGAAGAAAACAGAGATATTTTGTTTAATAATAAGTTGAAATAACTCTTTTTTTAAGAGTAATTCCAGATGTAATCTTGGGGCTATTGTTTCTTTCAGGTCTTCATATCCTGAAGAGAGCAAGATTAATCTGGCTATATCCAGATTAGCACCTGAATACCATCCTGTCTGGCTTTCTGCCTGCTGGATGCTGGAAGTCCCATTTCTTCTTATTTCATATAACGGATTAAATAGAGCCGGGACAAAATTAGAATCTAAGTCTCTAAATTCTGTTTTATAACCCAGGATAGTATTAACTGAAACAAGGTTTAATTTTCCTCCCAATCCTACAGATAATCCATCACCAAAACCAGATATTTTCGCATAATCTGTGTAAAAACCTAAAACCTCTTTATAAATTGGCAACTCAAAATCTAATCCATAAACACTCAAATTATCTTTGTCCCCAATTTGAGGTTTTGTGTCATTAACATAGGTTGCTCCAATAATAATTTTGCAAAGTAAAGGATTATTTAGATTTTTTAATGGTAAAAAGTAAATTCTACCTCCATAAAGTCGTGGGTCAGTAATATCATTAATCAATGTTTCTACGCCACCGTTTTTAAAATTAATATCTATATTTGCCCCGAGAAAATTTTTGCTTGTATCTGTTCCTTGATTAGAATATCTATCCACAATGAACCCATGTCCTAATGTTGCTTCTGATAATTTTCCCAGATAAATGTATAGCGGACTGTCATCCTTATTTGCCCAACGAATATAATTTACGATATTACCCACTTCCTCCCAATCTTCCTCCCGAAAGCCATCTTCCTCATTCCACCGACACAATAGATTTAATCCAATTCCAAATTTACCCCGCTTAAATTCAGGATGGAAAACTATTTCATTATAATAATCTCCATCAATCATTCTGACGCCAATTACACCCGCCCACCGCCATTCTTTTTGTTTGCCTTCACCATAACAAATTAGTGGAAAAAAGAATAAAGAAATAATCATTGACAACTCAATAAATTTTTTATAATTCATTTTATCTTCCTCCTTTGAAGTTGGTAACTGGTAATTGGTAAATGGTAATTAAATATCGTTTGGATGAATTCACCTGGAGTTTCGTTAATTTAAGGAGCCATTGAAACTATCTGAATCCTTATCAATCTGTTTATTTTGCTCAAAGATGGCAAAATTAGGCTCAAAAGCCTGATGATTTTTTTGCAACTTATCCTTTGAAGTTGAGTTGATAAAAAAATGCTTTACCTATTTTCTTCCCTTTGTGTCCTTTGCGTTACTACTTTGTGCCCTTTGTGGTTTATCCTTTTTTAACCGCAAAGAACGCAAAGAAATCAACCGCAAAGAACGCAAAGATTAAAGGCAAAAGGAATCATAGAAAATTCACGAAACTCCAGTTCACGATGAAGCCATTCAACCAATTACCAATTACCAGTTACCAATTACCAGTTACCAATTACCAGTTACCAATTACCAGTTACCAACAGGATATTCCCGTATGACCTTTACGGCTATTCCACCACGGATATTCCAGACTACCTCGATTTTTGCCCATTTAGGTTGGACTATGGTAACAAAATCATCAAGTATTTTATTGGTAGCGTGTTCTTGAAATATTCCAATGTTCCGATAGCCCGTAAGATAAAGTTTCAATGCCTTTTGCTCTACCAGAAATTTATTAGGTTTATACGCAATTGTCAAGGTCGCAAAATCGGGCAGACCTGTCCTGGGACAAACAGTAGTCAATTCATCGGTGCTTAATTCCACAATGTAATCTCTATCCGTATATTGATTTTCCACCACCTCTAATTCAGGTGTAATTTTCAAACCCCGTATTTTATCCTGTTTTCCTTCATAACCTGTTTTTGCCATATTATTTTATTTCCTCCTTTGTAACCGTTCACCGCAGAGACGCAGAGAAAAAATTAAAATCTATTGGTAACTATTCAGCCACAGATGGACACAGATGAAACACTGATTTTATTTTTTTATCCGTGCTAATCCGTGTTAATCAGTGGCTAAATAGTTACTTTATTTCTATGTCTTCTCTGTTTCTCTGCGTCTCTGCGGTAAAGGATTACCTGGACGGTTACCTTCCTTTTACCCTTTCCTGGTCAATTGGACTATTTTATCTGTGACGACATCTTTAATAAATAATGCCCCATTTTTAGAATAGGCAATTTTATTTTTAAACGGTAACCAATTAAAATCATCAATCAAATCCTCAAGTTTTTTTTCTTTTTTATCCATTATCCAGAGATTTCCATTCTTTAAATAAGCAAGAATCTGTCCATCACAAGACCATTTAGGGCGGCTACCTTTAACTAATTTAGATTCTCCTTCTTCATTTACATCTTTTATCCAGAGCATGTCATTGCGTTCAAAGGCTATTTTGCCCGTGATAGAAATATTGGGATTTTTTCCGTGATTTATCAATTGGACATAGTTGGTGCCGTCTTTATTGATAATCCCAATATTTTCTTTAAAATCAGTCGGCTGAATGAGATCCAATAAATATTCATTAGCTATTTTACCTTTTTCCTGATGTATTTTTTGATTTATCTTAAGGTGAAAATTCCACCAATTTAAAGAAGTTTTCTCATATTGTTCAAATATTATTCTGTCTTCAAACCAATTTGGGCAGCAACCGCCCAGTAATGTAAGTTGAAATTTGTTAGTTCCATCCGTTGACATAACATAGATATTATCTGCGTTTTCATAAGCGAGGTATTTTTTATTCCGGGACAAAACAGGATTTTTGCCGCCTTTTAATGTCAGAAGATATGGAGTTTTATCCTTTAATCTGGCAATATTTCCACCAAGATTACCAAAGATAGAAACCTCATCATAAGATTTTGGGACAAAGATTAAACCTTTAAACGAGGCTAATATCTCTATCGGAGTTCCCTGATAGACCTGTTGTTTTCTTGTATTATTAATTATAAAATAACTCTTTGAATCATAACACAGGATTTTTGAATCCAGCCATTTTAATGGGGTTACTTTTGAATAAGATAATAATTTATCTCCAAGAAATAATCTTCCTTTTGAATCATTATAAGCAATTAATTTACCATTTGGGAGTGGATTGTAGCCTTTGTATATTACTTGTTTAATTTTTCCTTTTAAATCTAAAACCCTATAAATGAAAAAATCCTTTCTCTTAGTTATGCCGCATAGGGATTGGTTAGATTTCCATTGAAGGCAACCTGGGATGATATTGGATAAATGTTGCCAATTTTTGCCGTTTGCATCTATGATTGATGTTCCTCGATAGTTTGAATATGCGATTTTAGATGAATCAGGAGACCAACAAATATCTCTGGCACTGTCATAAACCACTGTATGCACCATACCCCGTTGAACATCCACTATTTTTACCTCTTCAGATATACCCCTTACCCATTTTCGAGTTATGCCATAGGCAATTTTATTACTATCCTTTGACCAGCGAAATCCTTGTGATGTCGAAAAGCGAATTTGCTTATCGAAAATCTTGTTTATCCTTTTTCCTGCATTGCCATTAGAATCAAATATCACCAGGTCAGCGACACTACCATCTTTACTCCAATCTAAACAGACAAATTTTGTCGAATCATAAGACCATACAGGGGAAAAAGAACCAGCCGAAAGGGATTTTACAAGAAGTTTAGTCAACTTATTATCTTGAATCAGGAAAAGCGTATCTTCGGTTTCATAAATAATCCCTTTTCTGTCAAAAGACCAGTGAATATTCACTTTTACCCCTTGTTGTTTTACCAGTTTTGTTTTTTTGACTCCATCAATACCTACCCGCCAGAGATAATCACCACTTCCAACTATAAATTCATTCCCCCCTGGTGAAAAAAACATTTTGGTATTAAAAGGGAAAATATCCATATTATTGACATCTTCTTTCGTTAAATTTATTAAAACTAATGAATCTTTATTATTGTAAATAATCCCTTTATCAAGACATAAAAAATAGGTTTTGGGCTGATTTTCGTTCTGGATTATGCGGATTTGAGGAGACATTTTCCGAATAAACTCCAGAACATCATTTTTAAGAGTGGTATAGGGATAATTGGATAGGATTTTTAAAAACTCATCTTTTGCCTTATCGTTTTGGCGTTGAAGATACAGGCAAAATCCTATCATTGCTTGAGAGTAAGGGGTTATTTTACCTTTAAAAAATTTTTTAGTAACTCGTTGAAATTGCGAGATAGCACGCTGATAATTTCCCTGGGATAGATACACCTCTCCTATTCTAAATAGTCCTTCATCGACTAAATCCTCATCCGGGTAATTCTTAACGACTAATTTATATGCCTGTTTAGCCTTGCCAAATTTACCGCAAGCCCAGTAAAGTCGGCCAATATTATACTGAGCCTCATCGGCCATATCACTGTTGGGAAACATCTTCAGGAATTTTTTAAACCTAACAATAGCCGCTGGATAATCTTTGTTTTTAGCATAACAAAATGGAATAAAAAAACTAATAGATTCTAAGTATTTACTATTGGGATAATCATTTAATAATTTAAGGTAGGCTTTTAGTGGTTTATCCCAATTTTTGTCTGTATTGGCGCATTCTTTAAATTTAATCTTGCAAATCTGATAATAGGCATCCTCGACATAATCAGAACCAGGATATTTATTAATAAATTTTTTAATCCTAACAATAGCCATTGGATTAGATAATTTACGACTTTCGCTTATCGTTTGCCAGTAAATCTCGCCAATGTTTCGTCTGGTCTGTTTTGTAATTATTATCGTACTTCCCACACCAAAAAATATGCCGATAATAAATATTAGACAAAACAATAGAACCTTCTGAGTTAATCTCATAACAAAATACGCCTCGCTCTGGAATTCAGGTAATCGGTAATCCAGTAAAAATTAAACACTTACCTACAAATCAACCACTGAGATAATCCCTTCATAATCTACAAATTCCTTGCTAACGACATAGCACTCTGGTAATCCTATTGTTGTCGAGATAGTTTTTAGCCTTTCAAAATCACCTGGGATTCCTTTGAGTTTAACCTCAATACCAATCCTGCTATCAAGGATAAAGTCAATTTCTCTGCCGGATCTCCTTTGATAATAATGGATATTATTAAATTGCGATAAAGCATTGAAGACCGCATTCTCACAGAGTGCACCATCAGAAACCTTTGCAAACTCACTCACTATCCCGGTATCACAAAAATAACCCTTTTTGGCTTTACTCACCAGTTTATCCATACTCCCGGTAAACGGCGGAACCAGGGTAATAAAAAATGTATCTTGTAAGAAGGAGAGATAGGAATATATAGTCTCCCGAGAGGTGCCCAACTCAGAAGCCAACCTGGCAATATCAAGTTTTGAGCCTACGCGAGCAATTAACAAAAGCAATAAGTCCCTGAATAACTGCACTTCTCTAAACTTAGCAAGGTTCTGCACATCTTTTTCAAAATAGGATTTAAGGATATCATGAAGATGCATCTTCTTCCTGGTAATATCTTCCTCCAGAACTACCTGTGGGAAACCTCCGTAATTAAGATATTCTTCATAAGCCCCCTTTAACCTCTGATATCGAATAAAATTTTTATACCTATCTCTTTGGATTAAATCTACAAAAGATTCTTTTTCTATACCTTTAAATGTCAAAAATTCCTCAAAATCCAAAGGACGGAGATTAAAGACAAACTTTCTACCCGCTAAGCTTTCTGGAAAAAGATTCTTTAGATAAAAACTACTTGAGCCAGTAAGGAAGAATTTAAAACCAACATGGTCATAAAGATACTTGACTACCTTTACAATGCTGGGCATAGCCTGAATCTCATCAAGAAAGATATAAGCCTTTTCCGCTGAAGTGATACCATATTCCTTTAAGTTTAGAACGATGTTGTTATAATCTATTTCCTCAAATATCTTTTGCACAATTGGATTTTCCAGGTCAAAAAAGGCTTTGTTTTTGCTTTCAATACTATTAAATATGGATTGATAGAGGGTTGTTTTACCTACCCGGCGCATACCAGTAAGCACAATAATCTCGGGTGAAAAGACATATTTTATTAATTCCTTTTGTATCTTTCTTGGGAATATCATAAGTCATAGTCTACACAAATAATAACAATTTGTCAAGTATTATTTGACAGAAGATGTGATTCAGACAATAGACTATAGACATCAGACCTCAGACTAAAGTGGGCAGAAATTGCAGAAGAATGAAGGCTTGGGAGACTTGCCTATACTTCTGTAGGTAAAAATTAGGGAAAAATGCAGGGAGTGAAGTTTTGAGGATGGTTTCCCAAAAGTCACTAATTTCCTGCATAAATAGAGTCTATAGTCTTGTGTCTGATGTCCAGTGTCTTGAATCACAGGTTTCACTTTTTGTAACCGTTCAGGCTATATATCAAAAGTGTAAGAAAGGGGATAAGGAGATAAGAGTGATATGGAGATAAGATAATAGAAATAGATTGAAATTTATAGAAATAGGTAGAAATTGATTGTGGAAAACAACAAATTTCTGTAACCGTTCAGGGCTATACATTAGAAGTGTAAACAAGGAGAAATGGGGAAAAGGGAGAATTGGAGAAATGGCTCAAACTTTTTCTTGCTCCACCCTTCAGACATTAATCCTGGTGTCGTGTTGAG
>JBFLXS010000043.1:0-2333 GCA_040755795.1 bacterium
AATATCATTGGCTAATCCCACAAATGCACCTCCCATACCTAAAGGTCTTGCACCAACCCCTTCAAATTTAAAAGCCGCAAAAGAAAAAGATGTTAACCATACGGATATAACTCCTCCTAATACTACTATCATAATATTTTTCTTTAACATGATAATTTACCTCCTTTTTATTTTTATTATCCTCTCATAGATAACACGATACCTATATAAGTAAATCCTAAACTTATTAAACCTATCACTATACCTAAAAGCCACTCTAATTTTATAGTAACCTTTTCAAATCGTCCTTCCATCTTTTCAAATCGTCCTTCCATTTTTTCAAATCGCTCATCAATCTTTTCAAATCGTCCTTCCATTTTTTCAAATCGCTCGTCAATCTTTTCAAATCGTCCTTCCATCTTTTCAAATCGCTCATCAATCTTTTCAAATCGTCCTTCCATCTTTTCAAATCGCTCATCAATCTTTTCAAATCGTCCTTCCATTTTTTCAAATCGCTCATCAATCAATATTCGCAAACTAGAAAGTTCCTTGTCAAGATGAAGGATATGGTTAAATTGTGACTGCAACAGTAATGGAATAGCACTCTCTACTGTTAATTTGCCTTCTTCTTCTATCTGCCTTTTTGCGTTTTTTACAGCATTATTCAGGAAATTTTGTAATATTTCATCTTCTAACATAATTTTTTACCTTATACTCGACTAAAGATTCACCCTAATTATTTAGCCTTCTGAAGTGATACAATAGATAATAGTTGGTAGTTTCACGATTCAATTGAGCACGGTAGAAAAATAAACTCCTCTGCTTCTTGTTCCTTGCTTCTTAAACCTAGTATCTCACTTCATCCGGGTAAATTAATTACGCTTTACATTACCTTTATTTCACTATTCCAATTGCGTGTGTCTCAACCTTCATCCTACCACCAATTTGTTCTACCTTAATCTGATAGACATAGATACCATTTTCAGTAATCTCACCACCATTGGTTCTTCCATCCCAGATAGCCAATACTCGACTTGCTCCTGCTGTAACTAATGTCTTTGGTAATTCCCTTACCTCTTCACCCGTAGTATCGTAAATTTTAACGGTAATATACGAATCTCTACCTAAATCACCCTGAAATTCGGTGAAATTACTACCACTTGGAGCAAATGGATTTTCAGTCAAAACTAAGTTAGCCAGAATAGTATCCGGGTCAACATCTCGACCTGCTATCCCCTGGTCTTTTATCCCAATGGCAAATTTACCTGTATGATTTATCTTCGCCATTACAGTCCTTGAAGCCGTGTTAACTACACCGGGCAACATCATCCAATCATAACCATCGAAATAGTAAATTCGTAAGTCTTCTGCCTTAAGCGGTTGTTTCTGGAAATTGTTAATATCACACTCTTCTACCAGACCATCCTGGTCAGCATCTGCATACCAGATAGTTAAAGTACCTTCATTATTGAAAAGTTTCTTTGGAGTTATTTTATAAGCTGTGCCCGCAATACCAACAAACCCATTCGGGATTTCAGCTAAAGATGCTGGTTCAACTTTAAACTCAACATTCACCCCTAAAGCACCTGCCTGGATATTAAGTGTAATATCATCTACCTCACCAAGAACACCCCCGTTGACACCAATTGTTTGTATCTCCGTAAGTTGGTTATACACTACAGTAACTTGAATAGAAGCAGGAACTGTACTCGTATTATTGTTATCATCCACTACATTCAAATAGACTGTATATAACCCTGGATTAGCGAAGGAATAGGTCATAACAGAAGTAGTAGTTGCAACTATCTGTGTTCCATTACCCACAAATTCCCAAATATATGTTTTGATAATCCCATTATCCGTTGATTTGCTACCATCAAATCTAACTGCCGCATCTTCTTCAACTGGCTTAGGATTTTGGTTGATTCCACTGTCGTTACAGTTAATACGAGGAACTGGAATCTCTTTATCCTTCACAATTATAGTTGTCTGGGTAGAAGCTTTATTTCCTGCATTATCCTGAATCTCTAATTTAACTGTATATGTCCCTATCTGGGTATATTTATGTGTACATTCCCAACCTGGTAAACTCAAAATATCTCCATCGCCAAATATCCAGGTATATGTTACTATCTTTATATTATCTGTTGAACTCCCAGCATTAAATGTTACTATTTGATTTTGTTCTGGAATAATGGGACTATAGGTGAAAACCGCTACTGGATTTTCATCATCTGTTATCTTTATATACCACTTACCGCTAACTGATGTATTCCCATCATAATCACTTGCCTCTACCTGATATTCTATATCACTTACACTCGTATCTGTCGCAGTAAATGTAAATGTCCAAT
>JBFLXS010000043.1:2433-17733 GCA_040755795.1 bacterium
ATAACTATGATTTACCACCATACCTGTTGCCGTTGCTCCATCTCCAAAGCCCCAGTAATAACTCACTACACCTATGTTATCATTCGACCCACTCGCATCAAAGGTTACTACCTCATCCTGCTTCGGTAGATTCGGAGTATAGCCAAACGCCGCTACTGGATTCTCATCATCTGTTATCTTTATATACCACTTACCGCTAACTGATGTATTCCCATCATAATCACTTGCCTCTACCTGATATTCTATATCACTTACACTCGTATCTGTCGCAGTAAATGTAAATGTCCAATTCCAATTCTTCCCACTTCCTACTGTAGATGTCGAATAGTTATTCCCATCCTGACTGTAACGTACCGTCACTGTCGCTACCTCATTATTGTCTGTTACTGTCACTGGTACTGATACCATATCCCCTGTGTTTCCTTTCCTATTCGCTAACCCTGATATTACTGGCTTCTGTGAATCTCCTACTACTACATCCTGACTTGTCGAACTACTATTCCCTGCCTCATCTCTAACCATCAAGGTCACTGTGTATGTCCCAATGTTAGCATAACTATGATTTACCACCATACCTGTTGCCGTTGCTCCATCTCCAAAGCCCCAGTAATAACTCACTACACCTATGTTATCATTCGACCCACTCGCATCAAAGGTTACTACCTCATCCTGCTTCGGTGAACTTGGGTTATAACCAAATACCGGAGTAGGTGCCGTAACATCATTTACTGTAGCTGATGGACTATTTGAAACATTACTTTCATTACCTGCCCCATCTTTGGCTATAACAGCATAATAGAAAGTCTTTCCTTCATCTGACGGACTTCCAATATCATCATATCCAGGAGTAGTAGTTGTCCCTCTAACATCAGCAGTAGATGTAGCATAAATAGGAGATGTCGCTCGATAAATAGTATATAGTGTTACTCCTACATTATCTGTTGGTTCTAACCATGTCAATTTCACCGTTCTACTTCCTGCAATTGGTTGAGCAGCTAAAGTATTAATTGCATCAGGTGGTGTAGTATCAAGTACTGTCACAACTGTATTTACCCCAATAGAAATAGCACTCTTATTACCTGTTCTATCTACCGCTATAACTGCATAGGCATAGGTCTTTCCTACAGTAACAGCAGAATCAGTGTATTGGAAGTGATAGGTATATGTACCTGGTAAATCCTCAGTAATATTAACCGGGTCATAATCTACTTCTGCTATTTGATTAGCAGGTATTAAATCGCCATCTAATAAGTTAGTTCCTTGTGTCTTACGATAGACGAGGTAATAATCCATCATATCATTATCTATATTCTTATTCTTAGTAGTTTGTGTTCCTTGTAATAAAACTCTTGAATTAGTTGTAGTAGTCGCATTAAATTGAGTCACAACAGGTGGAGCAATAAGATCATTTATATACACTAATACTGGCGGTGAAAGTAGAGCTATATTTGGTCCTCTATCATCAGTACCTGGATATTCCACTTCCCCATCTCCATCAATATCGCCAGGGATAGAATTAATATATTTATTTAATCCTGGCTCAATAATAGTTGTATATGTCGCTCCTGGTTGAGACCCAGTTCCTGATGCTACAAATGTATCATCATATCCTATTTGTGGGTATGTTTCAATTACAGAATCACCACCATCATATATAATCTCTTCATCTACCGCAGCTATCCAAAACCACCATCTACCTGTTGCATTCACATTGTATCGCCACACAGTATATGTTCCACTTGGTACAAAATTAGCCACTGCACCTTTATCCGGTGCTGCAGGTGGTGAATTGTAAGGATCACCATCATCTGGAACAGCGTATATTCGATACCCACAGATACTACCTGAATTATCAGAAGGTATCCAATTATGTGTCCAATCCAATACAACATCCGTTGTTCCTTGTGGTGATTTCCCTAGAACATCCTTAATCTGCTCTGGTGGTGTTACATCTCGTATTCCGCCAGGTAACCATGGGTCATACACATTACCTGCCTCATCATATACAAATGTTACAATCCAGAACCCACCTGGTGGAAAGCTGGTAGGATCCCAATTGATAGAATAAGTTGCGAGCGCAGGTGCAGGTATTTCAGAAACAGTATAACTACCTATAAATATAGGATTAAGAGCTAAAAAGGCTGAGTCTGTTTCTGAGTCATAGGGGTAATTAGGTGGACTATTACTCGGAATATTCCTCCCTGCATGTATAAAGTACGCCACTACTTTCCTTACTCCACTCATCCATAATGGGTTGGTAACTCCATCTCCTATAACACCTGATATAGTTCCAGGTTCTACTGGTACCATTGCACCCCAATCAGGTGAACTAATATCCGTCCCTGTACCTTGCGTTTCAGGATTAGTTGTATCAATCCACACAGCTGAGTCAGTAGCTGCGAATCCTATACCTCCTAACATATCTATCATCGTTATGAATAAAGTGTAAGTCCCTTCTGGCATAACAGGACTATCTAAAGTTACAATCTCAGACCTGACACAATCTGTTCCACCTGAAATACCACCAACTACAGTAAATGTACCAATTCCTCCTAAAGATAGACTGGAAACCAAAATCGTAAACATAGCTGGATTTTGCTCGGTATATGAAAATACAACCTCAATCTGCCCACCTTCACAAGCCCATGTCTTTGTCCCATAACCTGTTGGTGAAATAATAGTTACAATAGGTGGCTGTCCATCTATAATAAGTGCATCTTGTTGAGTACTACTACCTACATTACCAGGTATATCTCTTAATTCTATTTTTAGTGAATATGTTCCATTTGATAGACCTGTAAATGGCAGGGTTACAGTACCCTGATGTACACCAGGTCCTCCCACTAAATTGGTAGTAGAAGTAGATATTCCTTGACCCACAATAGTTACAGTAGCTATCTCTGAATTTGCCTCTGTATATGTAAAAACTACCTCTATTGAACCAGTTCCAGTACCGTAAGCAGGACTATTTGTAGTAGGTGAAATAATAGTTACCTCTGGAGAAATAGTATCCACTATTATAACCGCATCTGGATGTGTAGTAGCTGTACTATTATTCGCCTTATCCAACATTGTCAGTCGTATGGAATATGTACCATCAGATATACTCTCAAGTTCAAGTGTAAGTGTTCCTTGCAAAGAGGTATTTGTCCCAGTTGGAGCTAAAATAGTAGTAAATGTAGATGCAAAAGTAGCCCCAGATGTACCTATTAATTCTGCAGTAGTAGTTCCCGGATGTATTTCTGTATATGTGAATATTACTTCAACCGTATCTGTTTCCATAGTATAGGTTACTGTAGCGGGAGAAATCATATTTAATACCGGGTCTGTAGTATCTATTATAATCGCCTCTCTTTGAGTATCAGTACCTAAATTATTCACTATATCTATCATCTCTACCTTAACAGAATATGTTCCTTCACTTGCACTATTATAATTAAATGTTGCACTGCCCATTCCAATTTCTTCTACAACGGTTGTACTTACTGTTGTCTGTACGGTTCCATCAAATGTCGATATTATTACTACACTCGTTCCATAATTTTCTTCAGTAAACGAAAAAGTAATAGTAAAAGTCCCATTAGCTTTGCCATAGAAAGGATTTCCATTCGTAGGATAGAGTAATGTTACATTTGGCTTAGTATCGTCTATAGTTAGAGCACTCTCTTTAGAAGCACTTCCTTCATTCCCTGGTGTATCAACAGCAATTACCCCTACTGTATAAGTACCATCAAGAGTTCCATTACCAGCGGGAATACTTACCGTCCCACGCCCTTTTAAAGTGGTCACAGTAGAAAACACAGTAGTCGTAGCTATTCCAGAAATAGTTATAGTCGCATAAGCAAAAGGTGATGCATCAACATAATCAAAAAGAACTACTCTATTTACAGGAGTAGTAGTATAACTCCCAAGTGGATTAATTATTGTTACCACTGGTGCACTATCATCTATAATTACTGCATCTGCCTGACTATTTGTACCAATCGCCCCTACCTTATCCGTTAATTCTATAAATAATGTGTAAGTTCCTTCTGCTAATCCCTCAAATGGTAGAGTCAAAGAGCCCTTATATGCTGGTGGATACTGTGTGGTTGTCGCAGGATAAGTAGTAAAAGTAGAATAAAGTATTTGGGTAGAAATAGTTCCTATACCAATAGTAAGTGTCCCTGGATATTTCTCGGTAAAACTAAATTCCACAACAACTGAATCTGTACCCTTTTTATATGCTTTATTTAAAGTAGTAGGATCAGTTATCTCTACAATTGGACCAGTAGTATCTACAACTACTACACCCCAGATAACAGGAGTTTGAGTTCCCAAACCACATTTATCTGTCATCGTTCCTACTACAGAATATGTTCCTTCTGGAAGATCTTTAAAAGGTAAACTAACTGTCCCTATGGTAGTCCCATCTCCGGGTGGAAGATTAAAATTTAGCCCCCTAAATATGATTGTAGATGTACCTATACCTACACACGCTCCATAAGGATTAGCTTCAGTATATGTAAATCTGGGTACAATAGTATCTGAACCAGTAGCATAAGCTAAATTATACTCGGTAGGATATACAATAGTCATCGCTGGCTTAGTATCGTCTATTGTTAAAGCACTATCCTCAGACTTACTTCCTCCATTCCCTGGTGTATCAACTGCTTCTACTTTTACTGTGTAAGTTCCATCAAGGTCTCCATTACCAGCCGGAATAGTTACCATTCCCCGCCCTTCTAACATGGTCACTGTAGAAAACACAGTCGTCGTAGCTATTCCAGAAATAGTTATAGTCGCATAAACAAATGGTGATGCATCAACATAATCAAAAAGAACTACTCTATTTACAGGAGTAGTAGTATAACTCCCAAGTGGATTAATTATTGTTACCACTGGTCCACTATCATCTATAATTACTGCATCTGCTTGACTATTTGTACCCATCGCCCCTACCTTATCCGTTAATTCTATAAATAATGTGTAAGTTCCTTCTGCTAATCCCTCAAATGGTAGAGTCAAAGAACCCTTATATGCTGGTGGATACTGTGTGATTGTCGCAGGATAAGTAGTAAAAGTAGAATAAAGTATTTGTGTAGAAATAGTTCCTATACCAATAGTAAGTGTCCCTGGATATTTCTCAGTAAAGCTAAATGTTACAAGAACTGAATCTGTACCTTTTTTATATGCCTTATTTAAAGTAGTAGGATCAGTTATCTCTACACTTGGACCCGTAGTATCTACAACTACTACACCCCAGATAACAGGAGTTTGAGTTCCCAAACCACATTTATCTGTCATCGTTCCTACTACAGAATATGTTCCTTCTGGAAGATCTTTAAAAGGTAAACTAACTGTCCCTATGGTAGTCCCATCTCCGGGTGGAAGATTAGTATTTGTTCCAGCAAACAGATAACTAGATGTACCCATATATACCACCGCTATATCAGGATTAGCCTCAGTGTATGTAAATCTGGGTACAATAATATCTGTCCCCGTAGCATAAGCTAAATTATTCTCTGTCGGATATACAATAGTCATCGCTGGTGCAGTATCATCTATCGTTAATGCCTCATCTTTAGTATCAGTGTCTTTGTTTCCTATCTTATCAGTTAAAGTCACTTCTACCGTATAGGTGCCATCAAGAGTACCACTACCGGCGGGTATACTTATTGTTCCCTGTCCCCAATTTCCATAAAATGTAGTAGTCGTTGTAGCAAATACAGTCTCAGTAGCTACTCCAGTAATAGTAATAGTTGCAAAATCAGGATTTTGCTCAGTATAAGTAAATATCACTACTCTATTATCAGGAGTAGTAGTATAACTACCAAGTGGATTAATTATTGTTACTTCTGGTAAGATATTATCTATAATTAACGCATCTGTCTGACTATTTGTTCCAATCTTACCTACCTTATCCTGTAATTCTATAAATAATGAATAGGCTCCATCTATTAATCCCTCAAATGGTAGTGTTAAAGAGCCAATTGTTGGTATCTGTGCTGGTGTTGAGGTAGAAGGATAGACAGTTTGAGTAGAAAATGTGGTACCTTCTATACTAATCGTAAGTGTCCCTGGATATTTCTCAGTAAAGCTAAATGTTACAACAACTGAGTCTGTACCTTTCTTATACGCCTTATTTAAAGTAGTGGGATCAGTTATCTCTACTATTGGTGGAGTATCATCTAACACCACCACTCCCCAGATAACATCAGTCCATGTTCCCACCCCACATTTATCTATCATATATCCTTGCATGGAATATGTTCCTTCCGGAAGATTTTTAAAAAGTAAACTAACTGTCCCTATGGTAGTCCCGGTTCCGGGAGGAAGATTAGTATTTGTCCCAGCAAACAGATAAGAAGATGTCCCAATATATACCACCGCTATATCAGGATTAGCCTCAGTGTATGTAAATCTTACTATAACAATATCTGTATTAGTAGCATAAGCTAAATTATCCTCTGTAGGATATACAATAGTCATCGCTGGCTCAGTATTGTCTATTATCACTGCTTCTTCTTCAGTATCAGTAGTTGACCCTATACTTTTATCACTCATCCAGACACTTACAGTATATGTCCCTTCCTTATTAGCCGCCCCAGTAAATGTTAATGTATAAGTAGCTCTTGCATCTGTACCTGCCAATAGATTAGTAGTCTGTGTTGATGTAAGCTCTCCATGAATAAGTGAGTTTATCGTTATTGTTAATGTAGCGGGATAAACCTCAGTATAGATAAATACAACTGTAACTGTCCCTTCAGCCTTCTGATAGACTTTATCTTGTGTAGTAGGTGAAATAATATTTATCTGTGGCGGTTGATTATCAACTACTGTTACTATCGCAGGTGATGTAGCTGTATTTCCTGCCTGGTCATATGCAATGCAAAATAGGTCTTTTATTCCATCACCAGTTGTATTCCACACAATAGTATGCGTTCCAAGTTTTGAAGGTGAACTATTTGTTCCACTGGTATCAAGCAAAGTATCTCCCCAGTAAAATTCTACCTTATCAATTCCAGTTTCATCATCCTGTGCAGTTGCTCTAATAGTTACGGTTCCACCCACAGATATAGTTCCAGTTATATTTTCCTCATTTCCATTAGTAAGTACTGCCACAATAGTAATGGTACCTGGAACTGTATTATCTACCCAAACCGCGCCCAATTCCTCATCTTCATCAGTTTTTCCTACCCTGTCACTCATAACAACCTTCACATTATATGTACCATTGGCTGGGGTAGGAGGATCTGGAATATATACTGAAGCAGTTCCATAACCATCTAATATTTGCACAACTGCACTCTCTGGAGTGCCCGTAGCACTACCAATCACAGTAGTTGTACCAATTGTAACAGTGATAGTAGCAGGATTATCTTCTACATAGGTAAAGGTAACAGTAATAGTTGCTGGAGTTTGGGTATAAATAGTCCCCCCAAGTGGCGATGTAATATTTACCTCTGGAGCTTTATTATCTAAAGTTACTGTACCAAGAGCTGTTCCCGAATCACTTAAATTTACCTTATCAGTAACAGTAACTGAAACAGAATAAGTACCATCTGCTCCTGATACCTGAACATCTACTGTTTTTTGTCCATCTGGTATAGTTAATGTTCCTTCAGCAGAACCAACTGTTCCTCCAATACCAGAAATAGTAATAGTATATGTAGCAGGATTTAACTCACTATAAGAAAAAGTAACGCTAACTGTACCACCATTTTCTCGATATACATCAACAGATGGTTCTGTCACATCCACTTCAGGAGCTTTATTATCTAAGACTACTAAGCCAGTGGCAGTACCATACCCGGAATGATTAAGTGTATCTGTCACCTTTATCTGAACTGAATATGTTCCATCTGTAGCTCCAGATACCTGGACATCTACAGTCTTTGAACCATCTGGAATAGTCAAACCACCTGTATCAGAACCAATTTCAATTGCACCTTGATAAATTCGAAGACTATAAGTAACTGGATTAGGCTCACTATATGTAAAATAAACAGTGACAATCCCGTTATTCTTACGATATACATCCACCGCTGGTTCATTTACACTTACTGTTGGAGCTATAGTATCTACTACCACTGCACTATCCCTAATAGATTCACCTTCATTATCCCCTTCATCAATAACCGTTACCTTAACAGAGTAAGTTCCATCAACTCCATCTATCGTCACAGTACCTGTAATAGTTAGGGTGCCATCATTAGGAATTGTAAGGGTTGAGGTAAAAGAGCCAATACTATTTATTCCCATCTCATCATTATATATATTTATGATATATTTATCTGGATTTAATTCAGTGTAGGTAAAGCTAACAGTTATTGTCCCAGGTGACTCGGTATAGGTAGGTGTAACATTTGTAATATTAACTTCAGGAGGTGTCCAGTCTCCTAAGATGACGAGGTCATTAGATATAGGCGACTTCTCTATTCCATCCGACGGGTCAACTATTATAGCTGCAAAAGAATACCATAATCCTGAAGTAACACTTCCTTCATAAGAAGTATCAGTGGTAGTCCCAATAAGATAATTACCTGTATTTATAAATTCTTGGGTTAAAGTACCAGGCAATTGTTTACGATGTATCTCAAAATAATAACCTATCCCTAATGTATTTGTAGCCACAGACCAATTTAAAGTAATCGAACCCACCCCTCCAGAACCTGTCCCAACACCTGTCAGGTCAAGAATAGAAACTATACCTTTTAAATCAGTAGTAGCCTGGCCAGCACCAGAGATCTCAGAAACATTACCTGTTGGTGTCCCTGGTGTCCCTAAGGGATAATAAGTAGTAGTATTAGTAGTCCAGACACCAGCAGTATCTACGGTTATAACTGCGTAGGCATATTGAGTTGCCTTATCTGGAACACCCATGTTAGGATTTACCCAACTATAATATTGCCAATTGACATCACGAATAGTACCCGTGCCATTAGCATCATAACATGTAAATTGCTGAAGAGCAGAATTATTATGAGGATTTATTGCCTTAACTACGGCAAGCAAATTATTATTATTTATCTCACCATTTTCCAATTTTCCTGCTTTTGCCTTTCGATATATCATATAGTAGAGTTGAGAACCATTAGGAGTCTGTTGACCATTAAATGGTGGGTCTAAAGGAGATGTCCATTGAAGTTGTATGGAATTTTGTTGAGCTTGTGAAGTAGCAATAAGGTCAGCAATCGAATTAGGTTTATCTCTATCAAGATACCCAAGTGTCATATTAGACCAACCTCCTCCTTCCTCTTTTAATCTGTACCGGTAATAAGCACCATTTTGACCATTACCTCCAGTCTCCTCATCGTATATTACAATAGTATCCGTGTAGGTAGCACAAAATGTAGTGACTGTTGCCGCTGCGGAGCTATCCCAATATGTTGGATCACTATTTATCGCCCTTTTCAATGTATATGTTGCTCCATTAGTTATATCCCACTTCAGATACATCTTCCCGCCAGATCTTAATTCCTGTCTAAGTTGAGGAGCGGCATATACCTCTTCCAACAGCCCAAAACTTAAGCCCATGGTTAATAAAAGCACCCAAGAAAAGTTTATTTTTATTAGTTTTTTCCTCATTTTACTCCCTTCCTTTATTAAATTTTTAATACTCATAAAAAGATTCCTCCTTAAGATTTAGATTATTGTGACCAGTCGGACAATTTAGACAAATCTAACCCTTCTTTCTAAAAAAAAATCTCACCCCTCCCCTCTCGCGTCTATTATTTTAACACCTAAGAAGTTCAATTAGAAGTGAGATGTGAAAATTTTACACTATAATCTCAATTTTGTCAAGTATTTTTTTAAAAAAAGTTAAAAATATTTTAGATAACCCAGATTTTAAAACAAAAAAAATTCTGCGTAAAAAAATCTTGCATTCTATCTTCTTTATTCAAAACATCTTCGTATATTTAATCATCCCCCGGTCTGCTTTATAATCAGTTGCCGGGTTCTCTTTATCCTTATTTTTCATCCACTCATAGGAAAAGGTAAATTGCGAGGTAAAAGAACGATAATAATCTACCGCTAATTTTGCTGTCCATTCTTTACTACTACAGTTTTTTTCAATCCGATATTCCTCAAATTCATATCCAGGTTTTAATATCAACTTTTGGGGGATAATATCGTAAATTAAATCAATAGTTGTATTCAAGGTATCATCTTTTTCATTACCAGTTTTATTTTTGGTATATGAAAGGTAGTTAGCGAGGGTGAATTTTTGGGCAAATTTTGTATCCAGTGTCAAAGAAAGGACATCGGATTTATAATCCTCATATTCAGTGCCATAAGAATCTGAGCTTTTGTCATCAATATCCGACCTCTGTAAATCAAGCACCAAATCCGTCTCTTCGATAGAGTGACTTAATTCTAATGATATTTCTTTTGTGAGTTTATCAAGTTTTGGATACGAGTCGGTATATCTATCACTTAATTCATCGGTCAACTTACATTCAAGCGTTATTTGTGGATATTTTTCTGGTTTTAGTTCAAATATGGTGCTAATAACCTTTGTTTTGGTAATCGGGTATACTGAATCATTCTCTAAATTATCTTCATAAATTTCACCTTCTAAAATAAAACTATAGATTTCATTTGGTAACCATTCAGCGGTGGTAAAATATCCTTTTGTATCCGTTTTTTCTAAATATGGACTACCTGCACTAAAATAATCAGTTCCGATATAATCATATCCCATTTCAAAGTTCCATTTCTTTTTATCTGCCTTTAAACTAACTTTATACGCCTTATCGTGGGCTGTAGGGCTTCCTACCTCTTCATAACTATTTCTGGCTAATTCTCCAGATAAAGTTAAGAAATGATTAAAAAAGGAAACTGCGCTATCTATTGCCACTACATCATTTTTAATGGGAGGGGTCGTAGCGGTGCCTCGTTCTTCTCTTGAATCCTTATCATCATTTATTTTAAGATAGGTTATACCCAAAAATGTATTTTTAGTTGGGGATGAAGAAAATCTCATCCCACCCAGCCACTGGTCATAATAAGTATATCCATAATCCCATCGCTCATTTCCATTTTTATCTTCATTTGCATCCAGGACACCATCTTCATCTTCATCAATTTCATAGACCGATGCCTCTTGTAGGCGACCACCGATAAGCATAAATTCTGATTTTTCGCCTAAATTAATCCGACGATTAAATTTTAACCCAAATTTTGGACTGACATCATCAGATAGTGTAAAATCAGATATTTCCTCATATACATCGCCTAACTCAAATATCATCCCTGTCCTGGAAAGACCAAAGGTGAATGATTTAACTATCTCATCCCAATCATCATCGCGGTTATTAAACTTAAGTTCAATTGCGCTATTAAGGTCTAAATTTAGAAATCTACCATTAACCAGATATTCTACCCCTACAGTTAAATCAGGTGGTATATCTTCAATAGTTTTATTGTTGATATTAGTTTGAGTCACAGATATTGCCGTATTGCCACTTAAATCGATTTTTTTTGCCAGAACATTTTGTGAAAAAAGCACCAAACTAAGTAGCACTCCACCAATGATAAATGATAATTTATTCACTTGCATAAAAAACACCTCCATGCTAAAAATGTAACTGTTCACCGCAGAGACACAGAGACGCAGAGAAAAAATTAAAATCTATGTAACTATTTACCTAAATGAAGTGCAAGGTAATCGGTAATCAGGTAATCGGTAATCGGTAACAACCAATTGATCTTTTCTCTTTACCGATAACCTGATGACCGATAACTGATTACCTGAATTTCACTTCAGATGGCTAAAATGTTACAATATTTACTTCCTGATTTAACCTTGTTTGTAATCTACGGTGAATTTCCCTTTCTATCTTTCTTGGGTCCATAATCTCTGTGGACTCATTTTCAGCCTTATCTATTACCATTAAGTTTAAATCTACTAATAACTTAACTTCTCTTACTTTATATTCTCCTGGTTTTGGTGACTCAACTATTATTGTTACCTTTAAAAAGCAAAATCCTTCATAATAATCCTCTTTTATTTTTTTCATCTCTTTCTCATTGAGATTGAGAATAACATTCCTGACTCCACTTCCTAAATCCGTGGCTCTAACAAATATAGATACTGGCACTGGTTCCGTTCCTTCAAATTTCCTATTCTCGTAACAGGCATCTTTTATCTTCTTTATTAATGGGTCTGGGATTTTAGGGTCTATTCTCCAGTCCTGGATAATCGGTGAAATAGGGTCAAAGAAAGGGAAATGGACAACCACCGCCCCAACCTCTCCTTTTTCATAATAGGCTTTAATGGCTAATTCATTTGGTCCTGGTTTCAAAAAGGGTTTGAAGCGATATTTGGTTATCCCTTTGGGTAATTCGATGGGTCTGTTATCTCCAATCTCTAAAAAGCAAGCGGGCATCTGATTTATATTTACAGGGATAGGTGGAGGAGAGATAAAAACAGTTACATCTGGGATTTCATTGATAAAGGGTTTATTTTCGCCTGGGAATTGGGCATAGAGTTTTGGTGCAGGTAATGGTTTAAACTCAGGTAATTTTTCTTCCAGAGGTATAAATATCTCCGGCGGTGTAACCTCATTCGGGGTAATACAGTATGCCTTTTCTTTCTCTCTAATCGTTGTCCATTTATCTTCTGGCTCTTGCAGACCACGCATTCTAACCACACCTGTATGGACTTTACAGGTAGTTTCGCCTTGTTTGCCTACTTCTACCTCAAGTTTAGTGCCACGAATACCAATTATCGCTACTGGTGTCTGAATATTAAACTCTGAGTCCCTGGTTTTTAGCTTTTCCACTGTGCCTAAGATTTTACCCAGCCAGAGTTTCATTTCCGATTTAGTTTTACCCGTCTGGGTTTCTTCAAATAATTCCTTAATATCAATCGTTGTATTTTCATTCATCTCAATTGTCGTGCCATCGCCAAATTCAATGGTGGCTTGAGAGATAAACTTTGTGCGGATTCTATCGTTGATATAAAGTCGCATATCCACTTTTGCCTTAATCCATTTCACCTCCCCTGCCTTCAACACCTCGCACTCACCGCTCACTTTAGTAATAGTCACTCCTAAATCTTTATTTGCTAATGCCAAACTTGAAAGGAAACTCAAAAATATTACCATAAAAATAAATTGTTTTTTATACATCATCATCCCTTCCTCCTCTAATAGATATATATCGTCAAAATAACTCACTTACTAAAATTAAATATCATGGAGTAATAATATACCACAAAATTTTAATATTGTCAACTATTTTATTTACTCTTCATCACCCTGACTGCGGCTTTGGCATAGCGGAGGAAATCTTTTAACGACTTCAAGCCTAACATCCGTTTGAGGATAAATTGAGGTCTCACATAAAAACTTTTATAGGCATAGTTTAATAACTCTATTAGTTCATCATAACTTAAATTCTCGTTCCAGACCTGCGGAATGAAATCTTTAGCAGGATATTGTGCAAATTTTAACCAATAATCTTCTTTAAATATTTTCTTATCTAATCCTGCTTGATAGAGGTCGGTATGGGGATATGGGGTAGTAATCGTAAATTGGACGAAATCAGGGTTAATTTTTTGGGCAAAGTGGATTGTCTGTAAAATTTCATCTTTAGTTTCACTCGGTGAGCCAATCATAAAATCCGCATAGGTAATAAGCCCCGTGGATTTAGTCAGTTTAAACACATCTATTACTTGCTCTGTAGTTATTCCCTTGCGTAACACCTTAAGGATTCTATTAGTTCCTGCCTCAACCCCATAAGATACTCTTATACAACCTGCCTGTTTTAATTTTTGGAGCATCTCTCTATCTACCGTATTTATTCGGGCTCGAATTTCCCAGACTACCTCTAACTTCCTTTTCATTATCTCATCACATATCCCCATAACCATATCTTTTTTAACCGTAAACAGGTCATCGAAGAAAAATACCTCTTTTATCCCCAGATTAAGGATTTCTTGAATTTCATCAACGACATTCTCTGGACTACGAAACCTGACTTTTCTGCCAAAGGCATGATAACAAAATAAACAATTATACGGACACCCTCTTGAAGAAAACATAGTCGTCATCTGTTCTCTTTGGCCATGAATAGAATAGTATCTATTTAGAGGAAGTAGATGTCTTGCGGGAAACGGCAGGATATCTAAATCCTGAACATATTCTTGAGAAGGATTGATAAATATTTTTCCATTACTTTTAAATCCTATCCCTTTAATTTGGGATTTGTCATCAGCTAAATGTTTGACCAACTCACAAAAACTAATCTCTCCTTCACCAATTATCACTGCATCAACACTTTCTTGAGATAAAGTTTCTTCTGGATAAATCCCGCAATGAGGACCTCCTAAAACGACATAAATGTTTTTATTCACATTTTTGACAAGATTAGCAATATTAAGGACATCAATCAAGGTAAAGGTAGTTGTAGTAATACCCACGACATCTGGGGAGGCTTGTTGAATTTGAATTTGTAGTTCCTGTGAGTTCAGGTTTTCGGCTAAGGCATCAATAATTTCTACCTTAAATGGTGTGTGGTTTTCCAGATAGCCAGCAATCAATGCCAGACCAAGTGGTGGATAAAATCCTCTCTCCTCTTCGACATATTTGGGCAAACAAGTAGTAATCATATTTTTTAATGTGGGATTGATTAACAAAACCTTCATATTACCTAATTTATCATAGATTTTCACAAAAGTCAATTTTTTTTGTAACCGTTCAGGGATATAGCCACAGAGTCACAGAGAACACAGAGGGAATATAGCAGTTATTAGTCAAATTTTTACTCAGAGTGGATAAGTAAAAAATCCAAAATCCCAAGCACCAAATCTCAAATAAGCACCAAATTCCACATACCAAAAAGCGAATTAGAGATTAGTGAATTAGAGATTAGATTTTACTAATTCGCTAATTCGCTTAATTCACTAAATGGAATTTGGAATTTGTGATTTGGAATTTCAGAGTCATATCTATGTCAAATTTCGATTAATAAGTGTTATAATTCGTGTCTATTTGTGGCTAATTTTCCTAATTCTCTGTGAACTCTGTGCCTCTGTGGCTGAACGCTTACATTTTTTTAATGTAGGTAACTTTACAGAGGCGATAGGATTTTCTCTATTTTCCAATTAAATCTTTTATTCTGTATCTTAAATTTTACCCTTAAAAAGGCAATAATTCCCAGCAAAATAACCCCAAAGGCATCTCTAAACCTTGCCCCTGGCACATAAGTATCAACATTTACAGGATAGTTATTATCCATTTTAATCTTAAGTCGTGCGGCAATAATTCCCATTTCTTGCTCACAACTATAGCGATAACCGGTATAATAAGG